>CAZXNG010000021.1:3118-10659 GCA_964642065.1 uncultured Halobacteriales archaeon | reverse complement strand
CGACGCTGACGGTCTCCACGTGGTCGAGGCCCGCCGACTCCAGGTTGCGCTTCAGGAGTCTCCACCAGGGGGTGTAGCAGGTGTCGAGGAAGCCGTGCACGAGCAAGGTGGGCCTCCGTGCCATGGTACCATGTGACGTGGAGCTGTCTTAAGCTTTGAACCGGGTTGATGCGGCAGGTTCTACGTCGGACGTCGAACGGTGCCGTGTGGTGTGGCGGGGATTCGTCGATTGGACGTTCAGGAGACCTCGACCTCTTCGACGAACTCGACGGCTGCGAGGTCCTCGACGAGTTCGCCGTGTATCTCGCCGCTGGTGATGACGGTGAACCGGGGTTCGTCTGTGAAGTACGGGTCGTCGGTGACCGCCTGTCGTATGGAGACCCCGTGGTCTGCGATGATAGACGTGAGGGTGGAGACGACTCCGGTGGAGGAGGCGTCCGAGACACGTATCGTGAGGACGGAGAGCCCGAGTACGGGGGCGACGTTCTTCAGCGAGGGGATGGATTCGATGTTCCTGAATATGGGCTCGAGCTCGGGATCGTGGAGTATCGTCGAGGTGGTGGCGTCGACGACGCGGCGGTCGACTCCGGCTTCCTCGGCTATCTGCGTGTTCGGTATCTCGATTCCTCCGCTGACGACCCTTCCCTCGGGGCTGACGGAGAACCCGCGCTCCAGCACTAGCTCGACGACCCGTCGCTGTCCCGGGGACTCGTCGAACCTCGCCATTATCCGTTCGCGGACGGTCTCCTGCTCGGGCATCTGACGGTGGTACGTCCGCAGGGGTGTTAAAGGCTTCAGGGAGCTTCCGGGAGGCCTCCTCGTAGTCGGTAGACGCACGACGTACGGATTCTGTCGCCATAGAAAGGACTTAATACGTAGGGCTCTAACCTGGCACCGATGACCTCCGGAACAAGGTCGCCGCCCGGCCCCGAAGCCTCCGGAGACGGCAGCTTCAGGCTGGTGGACACCTACTGGGGAGACGTCCACGAGGACAGCTCGGACATACACACGGAGATAGGTGTCGTCGCCCCCAACCTGCTGGCCGCGGAGCTGACCGGCGTGCAGGTGGAGTACGAGGCCGCGCTAAACGACGTACCGGTGGCCTCCGCGGAGAGGACCGGTCTACAGTTGAGCCCCGACACGACGGAGCTCAACGTCGACGCGGAGTTCCGGCACGACAGCGTCCCCGAGTGGTGGAAGACCCACGTCGCCAACGACGAGACCACGGTGATATCCGTCGAACCCAGGATCAACTTCGACGTGGAACGGGCGCTCGACATCAGGTTCCCACTCACCGACGTCTCCCTCCGCACCCCACGGATACAGAGGTCGTTCGAGACCGACGTGCTCGAAGGCGTCGAGGACACGCCTCCACAGGAGACCACCGTGCTCGGAAGGACGGTGTTCGTCGTCGAGGACGTCGAGGCCGAGTGGGAAGAACCCACAGAAGACGAGACCCCGGTCGAGGTGGAGGCCACGGTCACCAACCCCACGAGATTCAGGCTGCCGTTCGGCGACCTCAGGTACGAGATACGGATGAACGAAGTCGTCGTCGGAGAGGGAGAGGTCGACCACGGTGGACTTCCGGCGCGTACCACGAAGCAGGTGGAGACGTCCGCCTCGGTGGAGGTCGACCGTCTCGTCGAATGGTGGCCGACGCACGTGAGCGAGGACGACGCCACCGGAGTCGAGGAGACCGTGCTCGAGGTGGAGTTCTACGCCGACGTCGGACCCTACGGACTCGGTCCCGACGTCACGGTGTTCGAGCACCGCGACACCGTGGAGACCGGTGTCTTCACGAACTGACGCGTCTGACTATCTTTCCGGTGCCTCGGTGGCTACGCTATACCGCTCTTCAGGTCGTCGTCCTCGTCCTCTCCGTCGGAGGCGATGTCCCTCAGGCCGTACTCGACTATCTCGACGTAGGCCTCCGTAACCGAGAGCCCGCGCTCCTGTGCGAAGTCCTTGACGGACTCGTGGAGGTCGTCTGGAATCTCTACATCTGCCATATCCGGATGTAAAGTCTCGTCGCTTATAACTCGTGTCCCGGTTGCTGCGGCCCCACCCGGAGTGGTTCGCTGCCCTGTGGCGCGCCGTGGAAACCGTTATACCCCGACGTATCTTACGTCGACCGTGGACTGGAGATCGCGGCTCGAGACACAGGGGGTGCTGACGTCGGAGGTCGTCGACGAGGTGCTCGACCGTCACGGCGGACGCGGTCGACGCGCCATCGACGCAGTCAGCGAGAGCCGCGTCAAGGAGTACCGCGACTTCGTCGTCGTAGTGGGGAAGAGCGACGAGTACATCGTCGAGGAAGGAGGCTGCACCTGCGACGACGCCCGATACAACCTCGACGAGGACGAGCTATGCTGGCACGCGCTCGCCGTCGAAGTAGCGCGCGCCACCGACGAGGTCGACGAACACGACATGTGGTACAGCGAGGTCCGCGACCTCATGGAAGGATGAACAAGTCATCTCCAGCCGTTCGGGATTTTTCTGCGTAGCCCTGTCGTTCAGTCCGAGTGGCTGTAACCCCGTTTCTCCAGTTCCTCGCCGTCCATCGTCACCTTCGGACGGCCGGAGTCTCGCTCCCGCACCACACCTACCTCCGAGAAACCAGCGCCCCCCACCTCCGGTTCGACGTCCTCCGGCAGTGTGAACAGCAGCTCGTAGTCGCCGCCGACGAAGACGTCCTCCAGCGACGCGTCGTCCACGAGCGGCAGCGCGTCGCTCCGGACGTCGAAGCCCACCCCCGACGAGTCGGCGAGCTGATGCAGCGACACCGCGACGCCGTCGCTGACGTCGGTGAGCGACGACGCGGTATCGGAGAGAGCGAGCCCCTCCTCCACGCGGGGCGTGAACCGGAACATCTCGTTGGCGCGGTCGACATCACCCCGCTCGAACCCTTCGAGCGATACCGCTGTCCTGCCCAGCGCCCCGGTGACGCAGACTCGGGCGCCGGGTTCGGCGCCGTCTCTCCGAACCGGAGGGTCGGCGTAGCCCAGCGCGGTGCCGACGTGGGTCTCCTCGCGGTGACCGTCGAGGTCGCCTCCCACGTACCGGGCTCCCGCTGCGGTGCAGCAGTCCTCCACGCCGTCGACGAACTCCTCGAGGTAGCGGCGTTCGAACTCCGGCAGCCCTGCGGCGACGACCATCGCCTCGGGTTCCGCCGCCATCCCCGCGAGGTCGCTGAGGTTGACGGCGGCGACCCGCCAGCCCACGGTGTACGGCGTCACGCCGTCCGGCAGGTCGGTGTCGCGGTGCAGCATGTCGGTGGTCACCACGAGGTGCCCGCTCTCCGGTGTCGGTAAGACGGCACAGTCGTCGGAGGCCCCGAGGCGGTCGGCGAACAGAGTGTGGGCCTCCCACTCCGTCAGAACCTCGTCCATGCGAGCAGTTGTTTCGATGCGCTTAAACGTCTGTCGCACCGAAAAAAGTCAACTGATGACGACAGCGCACGACGTACCCGCGGAGGACCTGATCGAGGCGGTGGAGGAAGAGCTGAAGGACTCCGACGATGTAGAGCCACCCGAATGGGCGGAGTTCGGCAAGACCGGAGTCGACCGAGAGCTACCGCCGGAGCAGGAGGACTGGTGGTACACCCGCGCTGCCTCGCTCCTCAGGAAGGTCTACCTCGACGGCCCCATCGGTGTGAGCAGCCTGAAGCGCGAGTACGGCGGCAAGCACCGGAAGGGCGTGGAGAAGAGCCACCACGAGGACGGCAGCGGCAGCGTGATACGGACGGCGCTCCAGCAGCTCGAGGAGGAGGGACTGGTGGAGACGAGGAACCAGGGGCGCGTCGCCTCACCCGACGGCCAGCAGCTCCTCGACGGCTTCGCCGACGAAATAGCGGACGAAATACCCGGGCTCGAGAAGTACTAGAGCTTCGCCGACAGCGTCCCCGACGCCGCTCTCGCTACTTCCCAACCTGTTTTAAACACGGACGTCATACCAGCAAACATGCCAGACGAAGACGAGCTCGAGAAGATAAGGGAGCAGAAGCGACAGCAGCTTGAGCAGGGTGGAGGCGAGTCAGCGGAGACGCAGGAGGCGCGCAGGCAGGAAGCGGAAGCGCAGAAGAAGTCCATCCTCCGGCAGTCGCTGGAGCCCGAGGCACGCGAGAGGTTGAACGCCATCAAGATGGCGAAGCCGGAGCGCGGCGAGCAGGTGGAGCGTCAGCTCGTGGCGCTGGCGCAGAGCGGCCGGCTCCAGGGCAAGATAACCGAGGAGCAGATCAAGGAGATACTGAAGGAGTTCCAGGACGACAGCGGCTTCGACATCAAACACAGCGGTCTCTGAAGCCAGCGATCTCGACCTCCGCCCCCGTTCTCCTCCGGATATACCGCACCGTTTAACCTCGACCGGGTGAATCAGAAGGTATGGAGTTTGACAGTCTGAAGGGCTTCAGGGACTTCTACCCCGGCGAGATGGCGGCCCGCCGTGAGGTCTGGGACACCGTCCACGACGTCGCCAGACGGTACGGCTTCCGCGAGGTCGGCACGCCGTCGCTGGAGAGCCTCGAGCTGTACGAGGTGAAGAGCGGCGAGGAGATAGTCGACGAGACCTACAGCTTCGAGGACAAGGGCGGACGCCGCGTCACGATGACGCCGGAGCTCACACCTTCGTTGGTGCGTATGTTCGTCAGCCGTCAGCAGGCGATGGCGAAGCCCGTGAGATGGTACTCTATCCCGAAGCTCTGGAGGTACGAGCAGCCGCAGAGCGGCCGCCTCCGGGAGTTCGTGCAGCCGAACTTCGACGTCTACGGCGTCGAGGGCGCCGCCGCCGACGCCGAGCTCGTGGCTTTCGCCCACGACCTCCTGACGAAGTTGGGGCTCTCCGACGAGTTCGAGCTGCGGATAAGCCATCGGGGCATCGTACAGGGATATGTCGAACGGTACGGTTTGTCCGAGGAGGCGGAGCAACGGGTGTACCGCGTCGTCGACAAGAGCGAGCGGCTGTCGGACGACGAGCTCGCAGAACGACTGCGCGACGCAGGCCTCGACGACGGCGAGGTCGACGAGATCCTCGACCTCTGCGCAACCGGTGGAGCCTTCGAACCAGGTCGGCTGGACGACGTGGTCGGCGTCGACAGCGACCGAGTCGATGAGGCCGTCGACAGGCTGCGCGACACGGCGGAGGAGCTCGACCGGTACGGCGTGCTCGACAGCTGTGTCTTCGACCCTTCGGTCGTCCGCGGACTCGACTACTACACCGGACTGGTCTTCGAGTGCTTCGACGTCGAGGGCGACCTCCGCGCGATATTCGGCGGCGGCCGGTACGACGACCTCGTCGAGGAGTTCGGCGGCCAGCCCACCCCCGCGGTGGGCTTCGGCATGGGTGACGCGACGCTGCAGCAGCTGCTGGAGCGCGCGGACGCCTGGCCGGAGGAGCGGGCGGCACTGGACTACTACGTCGCCGTCGTCGGCGACGTCCGCGACACCGCCGTCGACGTCGCGGCGTCGCTACGGGACGACGGTCACGTCGTCGAGCTCGACGTCACCGACCGCGGCTTCGGAGACCAGCTCGAACACGCCGACCGCGTCGGCGCGGAGCGGACCGTCATCGTCGGCGAACGCGACCTCGCGGACGGTGAGGTCACCGTGAAGGAGATGGAGAGCGGCGATCAGCGTCAGGTGCCGGTGGAGGAGTTGCTTTGACGGGGTTCTTCGACCGGCTCGAACGTGAGATACAGGAGAAGGACAGCCTCGTCTGCGTCGGCCTCGACCCCGTACCCTCCCGCATCCCCGACGGCGTCGGGGTCGCGGAGTTCAACCGACGTATCGTGGAGGCTACCAGCGACGTCGCCGTCGCCTTCAAGCCCAACGCGGCGTTCTACGAGACCCTCGACCCCGCGGGCGACCGCAACGGCTGGGACGTCCTCCTGGAGACGGTGGAGGAGGCGAGGTTCCACGCGCCCGTGGTGCTCGACGCGAAGCGCGGGGACATCGGCAACTCATCGCGGAGGTACGCTGAGCTGCTCGACGTCGCCGACGCCATAACCGTGAACCCCTACATGGGCTACGACAGCCTACGGCCGTTCCTCGACCGCGAAGACGCCGGCGTCTTCGTGCTCTGCAAGACCACTAACTCCGGCAGCAGGGACCTCCAGGACCTCGACTGCGACGGCCGTCCTGTCTACCACCACGTCGCAGAGAAGGCGGTGGAGTGGGACGAATACGGCAACGTCGGACTCGTCGTCGGCGCCACGCATCCGGAGGCGATGGAGGAGCTGCGCGCCGCCGCGGGCGACCTGCCGTTCCTCGTGCCCGGCGTCGGCGCGCAGGGCGGCGACGAGGAGGCGGCGGTGGGGTTCGGAACCGACTCACGGGGCGTCTGCATAGTGAACTCCACCCGCGGCATCATATACGCAGGAGACGGGGAGGCGCGGTTCGACGAGGCGGCGCGGGAGGCGGCGAAGAAGCTCAGGAGCTCGCTCAACCGCTATCGATAGCGGGTGTGGTACCCGGGGAGATGACGTCCGACCTGTGTTCGACGTCCGTCGTACGTCTGACGAGAGCTTAAGAGGTGTGAGTCCAACTTCCGGCGATGTCGACCCAGAGACAGCGGAGTCCGGACGGGGCAGGTTCGGACTGCTGGTGCGGCGACGGAAGCCTGAGGAGGGTGACGGTGGCCGGCGTCGCCTACCTCCACTGTGACTCGTGCGGCGGCGAGCTCGGAGGACGGAGATAGACCGGTAGACGCGGGCCCCGGCGGCTGCTGGTCAGTCCGCGTCTTCCTCGAACTCCTCGTCGAGCGCCGCCTCGACCGCGTCGCTCTCCGCCTTGATGGTCAACCGGTACTCGTCGTCCTCGGTCTCCCTTCCGACGAGCTCCCCGAGCTTCTCCTTGAGCTTCGTCACCTTCTCCAGCGACGCGTTGAAGTTCTCGCTGTCGAAGTACATCGGCCCCGACCGTGCGATACGGTCGTAGACCTTGTCCTCCACCACCCGCATCAGGTCTCGGCCAGCGCCCTCCACGGCCTTGCCCGCGGACTTCGCCGTCTCACCCATCTCTTCCGCTGCCTCGCCGATGTCGCCCTCGGAGGTCTTCTCGCGACTCTTCGAAAGACCTTCGGCGGCGTCCTCAGCCAGTTCGCCGCGGTCCTCTCCCTCCGCGACCTTCGCCTTCTCCACGGTCTTGTTCCTCATCTGCCGGTCCTCCTCGCCGAGCCTCGGACGCCAAGAGTCCCACTCGGATATCGTCTCCTGGTCGATGTCGTGTGCCTCGAAGGCGGAGACTATCTTCTCGCCGAACTCCACGAGATCTCGCCAGCTACCCTCGACCGAGTAGCCGAAGCTGTCCTGCTCGACGCCGTTCTCGGAGTCGGTGTCGCTCGCCATCTCGCTACATTCGGACGGTAAGAGGCCGCAAATAAAAGCTTATCCCCCGCTCCCCCGTCATTAGAGCCATGCAGCTACGTGCGGACGCCGTCACAGAACTCCCCCTCGTGACCGAGGACACCGACCTCGCGGAGGCGATACGGTCGAAGGTCGACGACCCCGACGTCGTCTGCGTCGCCAGCACCGTGGTGTCGAAGTCCGA
>CAZXNG010000021.1:0-3018 GCA_964642065.1 uncultured Halobacteriales archaeon | reverse complement strand
AGGTCGACGACCCCGACGTCGTCTGCGTCGCCAGCACCGTGGTGTCGAAGTCCGAAGGACGCGTCCGCGGCCTGAGCGAGTACGAGCCGTCGGAGCGCGCCCGCGGGGTCGCCGACGACCTCGGAGACCGGACGGCTGCCGCCGACCCACGTTTCGTCGAAGCCGTGCTCCAGGAGTCCGAAGAGCTCCTTATAGAGCAGCCGTTCCTCCTCGCGGAGACGGGGTTCGGCCACGTCGCACCCAACGCCGGAGTCGACAGGTCTAACGTAGAAGGCGACAATATTGTGCTCCTCCTACCGGAAAACCCGGCAGAAAGCGCGGAGCGGATCTCCGACGCGCTCGAATGCGCGGTCGTCGTCACCGACACCTGTGGCCGACCGTTCCGTCTCGGCCAGACGGGCGTCGCGCTCGGCTGGAGCGGGCTGCCTGCGCTACGCGACTGGCGAGGCGAGACCGACCTCCACGGACACGAGCTCGAGGCGACGGAGCAGGCGGTCGTCGACGAGCTCGCTGCGGCGGCGAACCACCTGATGGGAGAGGGTGGGGACGGAGCACCCGTGGTCGAGCTGACCGGAGTGGGGCTCGACTACCCAGGAGACGACCGGCTGTACCGGCCGGAGGAGGAAGACGTAGTCAAGGACGCCCTCAGGCTTCGGCGGGACGCGGACGAGAGCTGAGGTGTCAGTCGAGCGAGAGGTCCTCTATCACGGCTTCGAGGATGTCCACCGCTCGATGTAGCTCCTCCAGATCGATGTGTTCGTCCGGAGTGTGGTCCATGTTGGAGTCGCCGGGTCCGTAGGTGACGGTGGGGACATCCCACTGTTCGTTGAAGACGTTCATGTCGCTGGTGCCGGTCTTCACGGACAGCCCGGGGTCGCCGCCGAGGTCGCGGATGGAGCGCATGAAAGCACGCGCAGTCGGGTTCGACCGGTCGACCAGCACGGGCTCCGTCGACTCTCCGAAGTAGACGTCTCCGTCGCAGTTGTCTGCCGCAGCCTGCACGCGCTCCTTGAGCTCGTCGACGGTGCGGCCCGGCGGGATGCGCAGGTTGCCGCGCAGCTCGCTGTCGAGCCGGAATCCGTCGCTGTCGCTGTCTATCTTCGTCGGCTTCGCCGACAGCGACCGGAAGCCCTCGCCGGGGTCCTCGAAACCCACGACGCTGCTCCAGAACCTCATCACGTCCTCGATGGCGTTCACACCCGGCTGCGCGGTGTGGATGACATCGCCGGTGACACGGTACCGCAGCCGGAGGATGCCGCGGTAACCGAGCGTCACGGTCTCCGCGCCCGAGGGTTCGCCGTTGACGAGGTAGTCAGGCGGGTCGCGGCTCTCCGCCAGGTGGCGGGCGCCCTTGCCGCTCACCTCCTCCTCGACGACGCCTGCGACGGTTACGTCGGCGTCGGTGTCGACGAGGCGTGCGGCGGCGAGACACATCGCCGCGAGCGGGCCCTTCGCGTCGACGCTGCCGCGGCCGTACAGCTTCCCGCCTTCGACCCGCACCGGTATCTTGCCGCGCACGGTGTCCATGTGGCTCGTCAACAGCACCTCGTCGCCGTCTCCCTCGCTACGTGCGACTACGTTGCCGACCTCGTCGACCTCGACGTCGAAGCCGAGCTCCGGCAGCCTGTTGACGAGGTAGTCGCGTGCGGGCTCCTCCTTCTTCGACGGACTGTACCGTTCGACGAGCCCTCGGTAGAACTCGAGCTCGTCCTCACGGTCTAGCTTCGTCGTCTCCCCCTGGGTCACGTTACCGCCTCCACCGTGTCTACGACGGCGTCGACGTGCTCCTCCTCGACGGTGAGCGGCGGCAGCATCCGGACGACGTTCGAGCCGGCGGGCAGGGCGAGCACGCCCTGCTTCGCCATGCGAGACAGGTAGCGGGACGCACGACCGCGCACCTGCACCCCAACCATGAGGCCGCGGCCACGTACCTCGACTATGCGGTCGCTGTCTACGGTGCGGAGGCCCGTCATCAGACGGTGTCCCATCTCCTCGGCGTTCGAGGCTAGGTCCTCGTCGACGATGTACTCGAGGGCGGCGTCTGCTGCTGCGGCGGCGACGGGGTTGCCGCAGTAGGTTCCGCCGTGGCTGCCCTTCGGTATCTCCGTCATCTCCGGGCGGCAGACGAGCGCGCTGATAGGCATCCCACCGCCGAGCGCCTTCGCCGTCGTCAGCGCGTCCGGGGTGACATCGTGGTGCTCGTGGCTCCAGAGCCGGCCGGTGCGGCCGAGCCCCGCCTGTATCTCGTCGAAGACCAGGTAGGCGTCGTGGTCGTTGCAGACGTCGCGCGCCGTCTGGAGGTACTCCTCGCTGGCGAGCCGGACGCCGCCCTCGCCCTGCACGGGCTCCAGGAGCACCATCGCGGTGTCGTCGTCGACCGTCTCCTTCAGGCTCTCGGGGTCGTCGAAGCCCGCGACCTCGAAGTCGGGGACGGTTGGTTCGAACGGCTGACGGTACTTCTTCCTGTAGGTCGCGCTGATGCTGCCGTAGGTGCGGCCGTGGAAGCCGTTCTCCGCCGCCACCACCTTCGTCGACCCCTCGTCGGTGCTGGCGCGCGCTAGCTTGAAGGCGGTCTCGTTCGCCTCCGTCCCCGCGTTCGTGAGGAAGACGCGGTCCAGGCCGTCGGGCGTGTTATCGCTGAGGCGTTCGAGAAGGCTGGCGCGCGCCGTCGTCGCGTAGGAAGCCTGGGCGTAGGTGTAGCTCTCCGCCCGCTCCTCGATGGCCTCAACGACGCGGGGGTTCGAGTGGCCGACCGCCATGACGCCGTAGGAGGCTCCGAAGTCGAGGTACTCCTCGCCTACTCCGTCGTAGACGTATACGCCGTCGCCGTCCTCGATGGACAGCGGCTTCTTAGAGAAGACTGCCTCGACGTCCTTCTCCGCCTGTATCACGGACTCCATGTCTGGGTACTCCTTCATCGCTGGAACACCGTCCCCTCGCCTGCCAGGGCTTCCGATATCGGATGGTCGCGGTTCGCCGACGATATCCTCGCGCTCTGTGCGCCTCCGTAGAGGGCTT
>CAZXNG010000020.1:0-11223 GCA_964642065.1 uncultured Halobacteriales archaeon | reverse complement strand
TGCGGTGGGGAGTCGAGGCCGTCGTCGGCGAGTCGTTCGCCGAGATATTCGCCGACAACTGCACCTCCCTCGGCGTACCCACTGTCACCCTCCCCGCCGACGACGTCGAGTGGATACAGGACAGGGTGGAGGACGACCCCGACGTCGCCGTCGAGGTCGACGTCGAAGACGAAGAGGTCAGGGTCTGCGACCGCTCGTTCGACGCAGACGTCGACGACCAGGAACGCGAGATGCTGCTGCAGGGCATCTGGGACACCACCGCGCTGATGAAGAGCAACATGGACCTCGTGCAGGAGGTCTACGAGGAGCTGCCGTACACGAGCGGGTACGAGGAACGACCCTAATCTCCGGCGGCCCCGATTTTCTCGCCGAACCACAGAACGTAGCCGTTACAGTCGGTTACTGCGAACTCTCGTCTGCCGTACGACGTCTCACGGATGTCGAGGACCACGTCAGCGTCTCTCCCATCTGCGATTCGCTGATGCAGCTTGTCTACGTCGTCGACGTCGATGTAGAAGGTGACGGATCCGCCGATTGACTGGTCCTTGAGGTAAGGTAGCTCGCTCTTTAGGCTCGACCGTTCCTGGAACATGAGATCTACGTCGCCGAAGGATACCTGCGCCCACTTGAGTTCCCCGTCGGCATCCGGTGGCATCGTACCTAGCACCTCGGCGTCCATCACCCGTTCGTACCAGTCCACGGTCTCCCCGACATCCTCCACCATCATGTTCGGCGTGAGCGAGTCGGAAGACATCGCCTGTATCTCTACCTCCGGGTGTATAAAACCGACCGTGAGTGCAGCAGCCATGGCTTGAACCCGGAAACTGGCTTACATACGTTGGTCGTCGTAGAGCTAACGGGGCATCTGCTGTGGAGATGGTAGATATGCATCGACGTAGCACTCGTGTGTCACCGGTAGTTTGAAACTCCGCTGAACCGTTCCGGTAGTCAAATACAGGTCGAACGAGCGGGGTCGCTCGCCGAATCCGTCGTCGACGAAGTAGCCGACGCGGTCGTCGCCGACCGTGGGTTCTTCGAGTCGCTGATGACCGCGGTGGTCGCCGGCGCCCACCGTTCGTGGTCCATCGACGTCGAACTCGACTCCTCGAACCAAATCGTTTGGGAATATCGGCGGTCTTCCGACGGGGATATGTGGCGTCGGCGGCATCTACCCACATGGACAGCAGCCGCCGCCACGACCTGAAGGAACGGGCGCACGACGCGGACGTCACCGTCTGGGTGGGTAAGAAGGGCGTGGAAGCCGCCGCCGACGAGGCGAAGTCGCAGCTGGAGTCACGGGACCTCGTGAAGGTGAAGGTGCTGAGGTCGGGCGGAGACCCCGAGGAGGCGGCGGAGAGACTGGCGGAGCAGGCTGACGCCGAGGTCGTCGATGTCCGCGGACGCACCGTCGTCGTCGCCCGTTAGCGCTCACCTGATACGCGTCACCCGAGGTCGTCCTTCACCTTCGCCCGGTTCACCCTTCGCACGCACTCGCCGACGAACTCCGGCGTCGCCGTCCCGCCGCGACCGGTGACGAGCTTGCCGTCGACGACGACGGAGCGGTCGACGTACCGCGCGGTCTCCCGCAACAGCTCGACGGCGTCCTCCGGCGCCGTCGCCTGAGTCCCCGAGAGCACGCCGACCTCCGCGAGCGTTCCGACACCTTCGCCGACGCCGAAGACGAACGCACCGGACGCGACGGTCTCCGCTATCTCGTCGTGCGCCTCCGGAGCCCTGCATCCGGCCAGCAGGAAGTCGTACTCCTCCGGCACGAGTTCGGCGTAGGTCGTCCGGACGTCGAAGGTCTTCTCCCTGCCGCGCACCGGCTCCGCGGAGTCCGCGACGACGTCGACCTCCACGCCTTCCTCGTCCAGCCTGAGCACGGGGTAGACGACGTGGAGGTCGTCGAAACCCTCGGTCACCGGAACCAGTGCCTTCATATCCCGTCGTTGGAGGTCGGGGTTAAACGGCGTTTCGGGTCGGATGGATTCAAGGTGCACGCCCTCCGACGTCTGTACATGGACACCCGAGATCTCGCTGCCTACCTCGACGGCCTTCTAGACCACGACGCCTGGCAGCCGCTGGACGCCGCCTACGACGGCCTCCAGGTCGAGAACTCCGGAGACGTCGAGAAGGCGGCTTTCGCCGTCGACGCCGCCGTCGAGACCGTGGAACGCGCCGCCGACCGCGACGCCGACGTCCTCGTCGTCCACCACGGCGTCGTCTGGGGCGGCCTAGACCGCGTCGCAGGAGCCACCTACGACCGCGTGAGCGCGCTGATGGAGAACGACGTCGCGCTGTACGCCTCCCACCTGCCGCTCGACGCGCACCCCGACGTCGGCAACAACGCCCTCCTGCTCGACGACCTCGACGCGGAACCCGTGGACACGTTCGGGGACGTCGGCGGCCGCGATGTCGGCCGCGTCGGAGAGTTCGACGAAGCCGTCGCGCTCGAAGAACTGGTCGGCGAAGTCGAAGACTCCGTCGGCCACGAAGCCACGACGTTGGAGTTCGGGGACGAGGAGGTGGAACAAGTCGCCGCTCTCACGGGCTCCGGCGCCGACTTCCTCGAGGAGGCCGCCGACGTCGCCGACGTCATGGTATCCGGCGAACCCAAGCACAAGGCACACCACCTCGCCCGCGACCTCGAGACGAACGCGGTGTTCGCCGGCCACTACCACACCGAGACCTACGGAGTACGTGCGCTACAGCAGCGGGTCGAGGAGGAGTTCGATGTCGACGCGTTCTTCGTCGACGCTCCCACGGAGGTCTGACACTCGTCCGTCCTGCTTCTCGACCCTCCCGAAGACCTCAGTCCTCGGCGACGGCTGTCGCGTTGGCTTCGGGGGTCCGGCCGTCCTCCGGCGGCTCCTCGACGACCTCCTCGTCCGGCTCGTCCCACTTCTCCATCTGGTACCGCATAGTGAACATCGGGCCCGTGACGCCGTCGCTCTCCCGGAACGACAGGTAGACGCGCAGGAATCCCGCGGCGCCGGCCGCCAGCATAGCGAGCGGCGCCAGCGGCGTCACCCCTGGGAGCGCGACGTGTACGACTCCTGCTCCGAGCACCAGCGTCGCCGCAGACACCGACCTCGTCGCCCGCTTGCTCGCCCTCCTGACCTCGTCGACGACGTCGTCCCGCACGCTGTCGACGTGCAGACGGCTGCCGCGTTCGCGGGCGTCGCGCCGCACCTCTTCCAGATCGAGGTCGAGGCTGTCCTGCTCGACGAAGTAACGGGCGAGGTGGCTGCTGAAGTCGTAGTCGGGGTCGAGCGACGTCGCCAGACCCTGTACGCCGGTGATGGAGCGCAGGCTGTACAGTATCTCTTGGTTCATCTGGAGCGGGAAGTCGTCGAAGGCGCTGTCGAACGCCTCCGCGACCTCGCCGAGGTCTATCTCGTCGGTGGCACCGGCGACGTCCTTCGAAACCGCCTCCGCCCACCTGCACATCGCCTCCCACTGACGCCGCGAACGTATCTCGGTCGCGCCGAGGTCCTCGAGCGCCGCGACGGCGACGTCCTCGTCGCCGGTGCCGACGCCGACGAGGAACCGTGCGAATGCGTCGGTGACCTCCTCGGGCGGCCGGACGCTCATGCCGTAGTCGTAGACGACGACGCGGCCGTCGTCGGCCACGGCGATGTTGCCGTGGTGGGGGTCGGTCTGGTACACACCGTATCCGAAAGCCATCCGGAGGTAGGCCTCCACTATGTTCCGCGCCACCACCGACAGGTCGTGTCCCCGGCGCTCGAGTTCGTCGGGGTGCTTCACCTTGACGCCGTCCTCGAAGCTCATGGTGATGACGCGTCCCGTCGACAGCTCGGGGTACAGCTCCGGCACGACGACGGTGTCGTCGAAGCCGTCGTCCTCGACGCTCCGGTGTATCTCGTCCATGACGGAGGCCTCGCGCCGGAAGTCCACCTCCTCCCTCAAGGATTCCTCGACGTCGAGGGTTACGGAGACGAGGGTGCCGGCGTGGCTCGACTCGCCGGCGAGACGCATCAGACGCGTGGTGAGGCCGACTACGAGCTTCAGTGCCGCGAGGTCGGCCTCCACCCGTTCGCGGAGCCCAGGCCGCTGCACCTTGACTGCGACCTCCTCTCCGTCGACCTCGGCGCGATGCACCTGGCTTATCGACGCCGCCGAGAGAGGTTCGGCGTCGAACTTGTCGAAGACCACGTCGGGGTCACCGACTTCGTCTTCCAGAACCTCCATCACTCCGTCGGTGTCGGCTGGTTCTACGTCGTCCTGCAGCCTCTGGAGCTCGTGTATGTAGAGCGGGGGCACGAAGTCCGGTCGAGTGGTGAGGAACTGAGCGACCTTTATGTAGGTGGTGCCGAGCTCCTCGAAGGCGTCGGCTAACCGCCGCGCCCGCCTGCGTCGGTCGTCTACGTCGAGGTCTCGCGGAGGTCCGAACAGGAGGAACCTGTTGACGTCGCGGGCATGCGTCAGGAGTATCGGGAGGAAGACCCGTACCGCGGCGAAGACCCGCTGCAGCGCCTTCGTACTCGACGTGTTCATGGTGTCGTGCCGTATGGGCGACCGCTATATAAACGCCCCTCTCTATCTCTCCGGATACGTGGACCGCGGTCCACGCCTCCGGCGCGTGGTAGATGGCTCCGTCAGTCCTGTTCGGCCTCGACCTCGCCGGACGACTCCCCGACTACGTCGCCGTCTCCATCACCGGTGTCGTCGACGTCAGCGGCCTCCTCCATCCTCCGCCGGCGTTCGACGTCCTCCGAGCTCCGGTGTTCGTCGCTCCACCGGTCCATCTCCGTCCGCATCAGGAACATCGGCCCCACGACCTCGTCCTTCCGGCGGAACGACGCCGCGACCTTCAGGAACAGGAGCGCGGCGAGCGCGACTGCGCCGCCGGCGGCCAAGGCACCGAATCCGGCGACGTACAGCAGGCCGCCGCCGAGCCCCGACGTCGCGGCGGCGACGGAGTACACCGTGCGTTTGCTGCTCCTCCGCACCTCCTCGACGACGTCGTCCCGTACGGCGTCGACGTGTACGCGTTCGCTCCTCTCGCGTGCGTCCTCCCGTATGCGTTCGAAGTCGAGGTCGAAGGCGTCCTGCTCGACGAAGAACCGCGTGAGGTGGCTGGTGAAGTCGTAGTCCGGCGACAGCTCCGCGGCGATACCCTGTATACCGGTGGTGGTGCGGAGGCCGAGCAGGATGTCCTGCCGGAGCTTCAGCGGGAAGTCCTCGAAGGATTCGTCGAACTTCTCCGCGAGAGCTTCGACGTCGACGCCTCCGACGTCGCCGCGGGCGTCCTTCGCCAGCGCCTCAACCCATTCGCAGATCGCGTCGTGCTCCTGCCGCGACGACACCTCGACCGCTCCGACGTCCTCGAGCGCCGCCACCGCGACGTCGGGGTCGCCGAGTCCGAGCCCCGCGAAGAAACGGGCGAAAGCCTCGGTGTTCTCCTGCTCCGGCTTCTCCGACAGACCGTAGTCGTAGACGATGATACGGCCGTCCTCGTCGACCGCGAGGTTGCCGTGGTGGGGGTCGGTCTGGTAGACGCCGTACACGAACGCCATCCTGAGGTAGACCTCGACGAGACGCTCCGCCAGCTCCTCGACGTCGAAGCCCTGTTCCTCGAGAGCTTCGACGTCCTTTATCTTCGTGCCGTCCTCGTAGCTCATCACGATTACGCGGCCGGTGCAGTACTCGTCGACGGTCTCCGGCACCACGACCTCGCTGTCGAAGCCCTCCCGCACCGCGTTCTCCCGTATCTCCTTCATCACTGACGCCTCGCGACCGAAGTCTATCTCCTCGTGCAGCCTGCGGTCGAGGTCCTCCGCTATCTCGACGAGCGACTCCGCGTGGCTGTACTGTCCGAACGCCCTCAGCCCGCGCTCCAGCACCGCGACCATGAAGTGCAGCGCCGCGAGGTCGGCCTCCATCACCCCCTGGAGACCCGGCCGCTGCACCTTCACCGCCACCTCTCTGCCGTCGACCTCGGCGCGGTGGACCTGTGCGATGGACGCCGACGATATCGGCTCCTCGTCGAACTCGTCGAACACCTCGTCTATAGGTCCAAGCTCGTCCTCCAGCATCGCTTCGACGCGGCCGAACTCCTCGGGCGGCACGTCGTCCTGCAGCCTCTGCATCTCCTCTATGTAGATAGGGGGTATGAAGTCGGGCCGCGTCGTCAGGAACTGCGCGAGCTTTATGTAGGTGACGCCGAGCTCCTGGAAAGCGTCCGCCAGCCGTCTCGCACGTCTACGCCTGTCCTCCCTGTCGAGACGGCGTGCTCCCCCGAACACCAGGTACCTGCGGGAGTCACGCGCGTGAGTCAGCACGATCGGAGTCAGCAACCAGAGCGCCTTCGCTACCCTTGCGACGGATCTCAGAGCCCCACACATTGAAACCTCGTATACCGCCCGAGTTCAAAAGTGCCCTGATTACGTCGGACGTCGAATCCTTCGAGCGAGATAGCACCGTTTATGCACCTCCGACGTTGTTCTCCGACCAGAGATGTCGGAACACACGGCTCCGGCCGCCGACGAAGACCGGTTCGGCCTTCCAGACCCCAGGGAGGCCGAAAACGTCGAGTACTCTCCCTCGGACCCCCGACTTCGGGAGCTCTCCAGCCACCTCGAGACCACGACGGAGTTCGGCTCCCCCTCGTACGTCAGCGACTACCGGTCCCGCTGCGCCGACCTGACGAAGAACACCGTCGACGACGACTTCACGCAGGAGGACCACGGAAAGGTCGACGAAGCCATCGAAGCCGCCCGGACCGAGGAGATGGTCTGCCTCGACCTCCGGATGGGCGGCCACCCCGCCCACGACTACGTCTGCAGGTACTACGTCGAGAGAGAGCAGGCGCGCGTCGCCCTCGCTCTCACCCGACTGTTCCCACGCGTCCAAGACGATGTCGACCGTGACGAAGTGGACTTCCTAACGGTTCAGATACCCAGCTACGACGACACAGCCATCAGGATTCTGACGGAGGAGGGCCTTACCGCCGTGCTCGGCAGCGACTACACCGGAGAGGCGAAGAAGTCGTTCCTCCGGCTGTTCATGTACGACGTCAAGCAGGACGGCGGACTCGGCCTCCACGCAGGCAGCAAACGGCTGAAGATAGACCGCGGCGGAGAGATAGAGGAGGTCGGCCAGCTGTTCCTCGGGCTCTCGGCGACCGGCAAGTCGACGTTGACCGCGCACGGCCTCGGCCTCGAGCCGCCGGAGGAAGCCGTGATGCTGCAGGACGACGTCTGCGGCCTCCGGAGCGACGGCACCGTCGTCGGCAGCGAACCCAACGGCCTCTACCTCAAGACCATCGGCCTCGACCCCGACCGACAGCCCGAGGTCTACCACGCCGTCACCGACGAGTCCAGCGTGCTCGAGAACGTCGACGTCGCCGACGACGGCGCCGTCGACTTCGACGGAGACTGCTACACCACCAACGGACGCGCCGCCGTGCTGCGGGACAACCTCGACTCCGCGGCGGACGAGATAGACCTCGGCCGCGTCGACCAGGTGTTCTTCATAACCCGGAACCCACTGATGCCGCCGATAGCGAAGCTGTCGCCCGAGGAAGCCGCGGCGGCGTTCGTGCTCGGCGAATCCATAGAGACCAGCGCCGGCGACCCCGAGAAGGCGGGGGAGGCGGTGCGCGTCGTCGGCACCAACCCCTTCATAGTCGGCAGCGAGGGAATGGAAGGCAACCGTTTCCGCGACCTCGTCGCCGGCCTCGACGTCGAGTGCTACGTCATCAACACCGGCACCGTCGGCGGCCGAGACGTCGGCGTCAGCGAGACCACGGGCATCCTCGAAGCCGTCGCCCGCGGCGAGGTCGACTGGAAGACCGACGACACCGGCCTCAGGGTTCCGCGAGACATCCCCGGGGTCGACGTCGACGAGTTCGCGGTCTCCGCGAACGTAGACGACCACGAGGCGAAGGTCGAGGAGCTACGTGAGGACCGCAGGAGCTACCTCTCGGGGTTCGACGACCTCTACCCCGAGATAGTCGATGCGGTCTACTGAACCCCAGTCGACCTTCGTGCAGTCTCCCGAACTGCAGGCGACCTTTACGCGGTCTACCGGACGCAGGCGACCACCTTCCACCCGGCTTCGTTCTACCTCGCCCTAGACGTTATCCACCACGAGCCCGTACATCGAGGTATGTCCGTCGGCTCCGACAGAGATCTCTCCATGGAAGACCAGGAGTGGCTCGACATGGTCCGCGACGCCGAGTCCCTGGAGCAGCTCCGCGGACTCACGGACGCCGACACCACAGACGAGGCGTACTTCACCGCGAAAGACCGGTGGTACAGGCTCCGCAATCTCGAGCTGCCGCCGCCGGAGAGCACGGGTCTTCCCGGAGACGCCGTCGTGGTCGACGGCCAGCGGTTCCACGTCCACGGCGTCACGCACACGGGTTCAGACGAGGAACGCGACTTCGTCGACCGGCACGTCGATGGCTTCCTCGACGAAGATGACGACGTCTACTGCGAACAGGGGCTCTGGCGGCTGTACTTCGCCGACCAGCCGGAGGTCTACGAGGTAGACGACTACGACTGGGCGGGCGAACGCTGCAGGTCGAACGAAGTCTGCGACAGGCTCGAGGGCGACGAGGTCTCCGACGTGCTCACGCGTGGTTTCGACGCCGTCGCCGAGGAGGCGGAGGACGTCCTCGACGTCGTCCGCGACCGATTGTTCTCCACTGTCGACGCCGGCGGACGCGTCTACGGCGAACGGTTCGCCGACGCTCTCGGGGACTCCCTGAGCTGTCTGCTGTCCGACCACACCGCGCTGGCGCGGGGCGACGACTTCCAGGCGTTCCGGCTCAGCCGCGACGCCGCCGAGGACCCCTCTCGTCTGGGGGAGCTCCAGAGGTACTACCACCGGAGGTTCCTGCCACAGCCGCTGGAGCGCGAGTGGCTGTGGAGCCACGCACCCGAGGTGGAGATCTTCACCCACGCCCGCAACGAACGCATCGCGGACTTCGTCGTCTACGACGCCGAACTACCGGACGTCCACGTAGTCGTCGGCGCCGCCCACCAGCCGGGCGTCACCTACTACCTCGAGAGACACGCGGAAGGCGAACGCAGCGTCGACGACTTCGAACCCCTCGGCTGAACCTCCGACGGAGCTAAGTCGAAGGAGGTAGAGAGACAGTGGATAGATGACGTCCCGAACCGCCTGGTTGTTCGGACTGGTCTTCGCCGTCGTCGGCGTGACCGTGGCCACGGAGCTCAGCTTGACGCTCGCCGCGGTCGCGGTGGTCGCCGTAGCGTCCGCGGTCTTCGTCCCTCTCCGGAGCCTGCCGCACGAGATACGGAGGCTCTCGTGGGAGACGGGGATGCCGCCGAAAGCCTGGCTCGCCGGCGCCGTCGCTTTCGCCGCAGGAATCGTGGCGATGCACGTTCTCGGGTCGCCGGAGTACAGCTACGACTGTAGCCTGCGGGCCTACAGACGGTGCAAGACAGCTCACTTCTGGACCACGATGGCTTTCTTCGCCGGCGTCGTAGGCGCAACGATATCCGTCAGCTACCTGCCGCCCTACCGACTCGTCAGTGACGCCGAGGAGTCGACCGCCTCGACCGCTAGCGAGGGCGACGTGCTGCTGTCGGGGGAGATCGCGGCGGCCGACGATGTCGTGGAGGCTCCCTTCACCGGCGAGGAAGCCGTTTGCGTCCGTTACGGCGTCCTCGAACGGTACAACGAGCGGCTGTTCGACGACGGAAGCTGGCACACCGTCGACGCCGGACAGCGGACGACGCCGTTCTACGTCGACGACGGAACCGACCGTGTCCTCGTCGACCCCTCCGACGGATACCTCACGCTGAACACCGTGACCGAGCACGGCCCCGTCGGAGACGTATCGAAGGACGCGGTCGAGAAGGTGGACGAGACGCACGACGAAGCCGGAGGTGGAGCCGGCGTCGCGGCGGAGTCAGTCGGTGACGCGGGCGACGGAGACGCCTCTGACGGCTCGGCGGCGCTCGACGCCATAGTCTCCAGCGGTCGCATATACCAGGTGGACACCGAGGTGGAGGTCGCGGCGGACGACGAGCCGCCGGAGCGCGTCGAACGGTGGCGGAGGGAGAACGACGGCGTCTTCCCGCTGTTCGACCGCGACCGCCGGTACCAGGAGAGCCTGCTGCGCCCCGGCGACGAGGTCGCGGTCGCCGGACCGCTGGAGAACGTGAGCCACGGCTACCCCGAGCGCCGCGTGGTCGGCGCCGACGGCGCGCCGGTGAAGGTCGCGGCCGGCGACGCCGACGACGTCTCCACCTGGCTCACCGGAGCCGTATGGATAGGGGGAGCCATCGGAGCGATATTGACGCCGCTGGGGTTCCTCGCGATGTACCTCACGCTTTAGCCGAGACGTCGAACGTGGTCTCGACGGCAGGCGAACTCAGTGGTGGTCGTGGCCGTCGCCGTCTACGTGAGCGGCGTATCTCTCGGGGTCGCTCTCGAACTCGCGTCGGCAGGCGTTCGAGCAGAAGAAGTAGGCATCGTCGTCGTGAACGGCGGAGGGGCCTTCCTCGTCGGTGCGCATGCCGCAGACAGGGTCGCGGTGCTCCGGCGGCGCGCCGAGGCCACGCCGGTAGACGTACAGCAGGAAGCCCGACAGCGAGAACGCGAGCACGTTGAGGTAGAGGGTGTAGTCGACGTGGAAGAACGTCTGCTCCGAGGCGGTCTTCCCTTCCGCGAGGTTCGGGACGATGTCGAGCGCGTCGAACAGCAGCTCCATGACGAACCCCGTGAACGCCATCGTGACGAAGAACACCGCGAGGATGTACAGCATCACCCGGACGCCGTAGTACTTCCTGTAGACGTTCAACACGGGGATGGTGATGAGGTCTGCGTAGACGAACGCGATGACGCCGGCGAAGCCGACGCCGCCGCCCCAGAGCGCGACGGCGAAAGGCACGTTGCCCATACTTCCGACGAAGCTGACGACCGCTATGGCGACGCCCATGACGGCGTTCTCGGCGGTGACTAAGACGCCGTCGCCCTCGAGGAACAGCGCGTTCCACACCCACTGTGGGACGAAGACGATGACGAAGCCCGATATCAGGAAGCCCGCGACGACGTCCTTCCATATCATCGACCACTCCTTCCGGAACTGGTTGCCGACCCTGTACCAGCCTCCCCAGCCCCGTAGCTCCTCCCGCCAGCCTCCACGCCCCGTGGTGTTCTGCATGTACGTCTCCATGCAGCCCTCGCTGCAGAACTTCAGCGTCTCGCCGCCGTCCGTCACCA
>CAZXNG010000019.1:0-11249 GCA_964642065.1 uncultured Halobacteriales archaeon | reverse complement strand
CACGGTCCCGACGACTGCCTGGAGCTGCTCGAAACCCGTGACGTAGACTGCGTCGTCAGCGACTACCAGATGCCAGAGGTCGACGGCCTCGACCTCCACGAACGGGTCCGCGACACCCGTTCCGACGTGCCGTTCCTGCTGTACACCGCCGAGGGAACCGAGGAGGTCGCCAGCGAAGCCATCGCCGCAGGCGTCGACGACTACGTACAGAAGAGATGGGGGCCGGAGGGGTACGACCTGCTGGCGAAGAGGATAGAGAACGCCGTCGCCCAGAGCCGAGCCGAGACAGCGTACCGCGAGGTATTCGACAGCGCGGCGGTCGGGCTCAGCGTCCACGACCCCGACACCGGAGAGGTGCTCGCCGCCAACCGGAGGTTCCGGTCGATATACGGCTTCGACGACCACGAAGAGGTGGAGTTCGAGCAGATATTCGGCGACCAGGAGCCGTACACCGTCGAGAGAGGCCGCGAGATGGTTCGCGAAGCCGCGGAGGAGGGCCTGGAGACGTTCGAGTGGAGGAACACGACGAAGGACGGCGAACCCGTCTGGATGGAGGTCGAGCTCCAGCCCGCGAGGATGAACGGCGTCGACCGCGTCCTCGCCAGCGTACGCGACGTCAGCGAACGTAAGAGCCAGGAGCAGAGGCTCGAGAGGCAGAAGGACCTGCTGGAACGGACCCAGAGGATAGCCGACGTCGGCGGCTGGGAGCTTGACCTCTACTCCGGCGACCTCCGGTGGACGGAGGAGGTCGCTCGAATCAAGGGGGTCGACGACGTCGAACCCACGCTGGAGGCAGCGGTCCAGTCCTACCACCCCGACGACAGACACGAGCTCTACAGCTCCATCCAGCGCGCCATCGACGAAGGAGGTAGGTACGACGAGGAGCTCCGCATCCGGACGCCGGAGGGCGAGACGAAGTGGGTGAGGACGCGCGGAGAGGTGCAGACGGAGGAGGACGGCGACTACCTCCGCGGCACTATCCAGGACGTCACCGACAGGAAACGACGGGAGAGGAGGTACGACGCGATATTCAACAACACCTTCGGCTTCACCGTGCTCCTCAGCCCCGACGGACGGGTGCTCGAGGTCAACGACACCGCGCTGGAGTTCGGCGGTGTCTCGCGGGAGGACGTGGTCGACAGGAAGATATGGAACACCCCCTGGGTCGACTACGACGAGGACGTCGAGAGGTTCGCGAAGGAGGCCATCGAGGCGGCGGCGGAAGGCGACTTCGCGAGGGACGAGGTGGTGGTCCAGGGAGACGAACGCACCGCGATAGCGGACACCTCGATACGTCCGGTGACCGACGACTCCGGCGACGTCGTCCTGCTCGTCGTCGAGGGACGCGAGATAACCCGGCGGAAGGAGCGGGAACGGGAGCTCGAACGCACGAAGAAACGGCTGAGGTCCATCTTCGACGGCTCGCCGGACGCGGTCTACCTCCACGACCACGAAGGAAGATTCCTCGACGTCAACACCACCGCGTGCGACCGACTCGGATACAGCCGCGACGAGCTCCTGGACATGAGGGTGACCGACGTGTCGCCGCAGGTCGACCAGGAGCTGCTGGAGGAGATGTTCTCGGAGCCCGCGTTCACGGGAACGACGATGCAGGTGGTGCACGAGCGGAAGGACGGCAGCACGTTCCCCGTCCAGGTCAACGTCACACGGGTCGACGTCGACGGCGAGGACCAGTTCGTCGCCGTGGTTCGCGACACCTCGGAGATGAAGGAGACTGAACGTAGGCTGCGGCGGCAGCGCGACAGGCTCGAGGAGTTCGCCGAGATAGTGTCCCACGACCTTTGGAACCCCTTGACGGTCGCTCGCGGCCGACTGAAGATGGCGAAGGAGGACTCGGACCTCGGACACCTCGACGAGGTCGACAGGGCGCACGAACGTATGGAGGACATGATAGACGACATGCTCGAACTCGCTCGCGAAGGCGACCGGGTGGAGGACCTCGAAGAGGTGTCGCTCGACCGCGAGGCGAGGAACGCGTGGGGCAACGTAGCCACGGGGGAAGCCGAGCTCCGCGTCGTCGACGACACCGCGTTAGACGCGGACTCCAACAGGCTGTGTCGTCTGATGGAGAACCTGTACGCGAACGCCGTCGAACACGGCAGCGAACGAGACGACGCATCCGACCTCACGGTGGAGGTCGGCGTCCTCGACGAAGGCGACGGCTTCTACGTCGAAGACGACGGAGCAGGCATCCCCGAAGAAGGCCGCGAGCGGGCGTTCGACGCCGGCTACACGACCTCGGATACAGGCTCCGGACTAGGCCTGATGGTGGTGGCGGAGATAGCCGAAGGCCACGGATGGCGGGTCGAAGCAGTCGAGTCCTCGGAGGGAGGCGCGAGGTTCGAGTTCGACGGAGTCGAAGTACACGAAGCCTGCTCCAGGACCGAAGCCGGACGCGAAGCCCGGTGACCCGGCCGTCGAGGCAGTCGACCCCGCGGATATATCCCCCGGCGTCCCCAACCCATCTGCGATGGAAGACAGCGAGGTAGACGTCGAGTCGTTGACCTACGACACCTTGACCGCGGAGTTCTCCGCTCACTCTGGCGGCAGACCCGTGACCTACCCGCTGACACCTTTCTACGACCCCGACCGCGACAGCCTGTTCGTGACCTCCGCGCCCGCGTTCGCAGCGAAGGTCGAGAAAGCCCGCGACAATCCAGAGGTATCCCTTCTCTTCGGCTACGACGACGAACCCCTGCTCGTCCGCGGGGAAGCTGAGGTCCACGACGACGACCTCCGGCACAACGCGAAGTACGTCCGCAGGCTGGTGCGCAGCGAACCCCGGGGGCACAAGCGCGACCTGTTCGTGAAGACAGAGAGACGGCTCGCCAACCCCGTCGGCAGCCTGTTCCTCGACTGGTACGGCCTCCGCATCCTCGTCGAGATACAGCCGACGGAGGTCGAGCGGTTCGACCGCGCCGGCACCTCGGCGTTCGAGCCGTGGCCGGAGGCCGACCTCTCCGCCGGCGAAGCAGGGAAGCACGAGCGAGCGGTGTTCACCGCGGTCGACGACCGCGGCCCCCGAAGCCTGCCGGTGACCGAGTTCGACGTCACCGACGGCAGAGCCAAACTGGAGCTCGCCGCCGAGACCGACGTCGACGAAGGCCAGCCCTGCTGCCTGCTGCTGCACTGGCACGACGACGACCTCGAGAACCT
Organism: uncultured Halobacteriales archaeon; assembly: GCA_964642065.1. Lineage (GTDB taxonomy): Archaea > Halobacteriota > Halobacteria > Halobacteriales > Halorutilaceae > JAQZDA01. The sequence continues at coordinate 8,072 of CAZXNG010000019.1, read as the reverse complement.
CGGGCAGCGGCTCGTCCGCGGCAGGGCGCACGAGGTCGACGGCGACGTAGTCCACCTCGAAGCCGGCAGCACGACCGAGATGTCGAACGAAGGGCTGCTGGACCTCGCGCGTTTCGTCTGGGAGGGCAAGAGGCGGACACGCGACTACTTCGACGAAACAGGGGTCACGGGATGGACGTGGTAGCGTGACGACGGTGAAAGCCACCATCCTCGAGACGGCCACGGGCCATCGATGACCGTCGTGCTCTCCGGCGTCGCGGCCGACACCACGAACGCGTCCCCCGTGCCGCAGGTCGACGCCGACGGCGACTTCGACTACGTCCCCATCCCCGAGAGAGCACGGGAGGCGACGACGGAGAAGACGACCTACGGCGACTGGCGGCTCCGCGACGGCTCCACGGCCGCGGACGAACTCGACGAGATACGGCCCCGCGGCGACCGCTCCCGCGTCGTCGACGGAGACGAACTCGCCGACTGGCCGCTCCACCACGACCCGAACTTCGAGGCCGCGACCTACGGCGAACGCAGGCCCGCGTACACCACGAGGTTGCTGGAGCTCGAAGCCGGCGACCTCGTCGCGTTCTACACCGGGCTACGCCGCGGCGACGCCCTACACCGGTACCTCGTCGGCTACGTCGAGGTCGCCGAGGTACACGACGTCGACGGGATGGCGCGCGAGAGGGCTGTCGACGTCCTGCGCGCCAACCCCGGGAACGCGCACTCGAAGCGTTTCGAGGCTACCGGAGAGGTGGACGACGGCCTCGCCGTCGTCGAGGGACAGGATGGAGACCTCCTCGACAGCGCAGTCCGGATAAGCGTACGTCGGTCGAACGGCCACTACTACCTCGACGAGGAGCTTCAGGAGAGCTGGCTGCCGCGAAACACGGATGCGAACGCGTACCTCGGCGGCGTGAAGCAGGCGCATCTGCTGGACGTCGATGCCGCGGAGTTCCTCGACGTCGTCGACCGACGTCTCGGGGTACGGTAGAAGCGACGCGGTCAGAGGCCGGTTAGGAACTCCACGAAATCCGTCCGGAGGAACTCGAGGTAGCTGGAGACAGCGAGCGCGAGCGAGATCACGAGCACGACGACGACGGGGACGCGGACGAGCCAGATCCAGGCGTCGCCCAGCCGACCGAGGCCATCCGTGCCTCTCGCGAGCTCTTCGACCGCCTCCTCCGCCTTCGTCCAGCCTACCAGAACCGCGAGAGCCAGGCTCCCGAGCACCAGCAGTATCTCGGCGGCGAGCTGGTCGTACAGCGTCACCATCGCGAGGTCGACGGTGACGGGGAGGCCCAGCAGGAACATGGCGGAGCCGACGCCGACGGAGGCGCGCACGCGGTCGAAGGAGTGCTCGTCGACGGCGTAGCTGACGACCACCTCCATCACGCTGATGGCGCTCGACAGCGCCGCGAGAGCGAAGGCGAAGAAGAACACGAAGCCCAGCAGCATGCCCGCGGGCAGGCCGGCGAACGCGTCGGCGAGGCTGACGAACACCGCTCCCGGCCCCGGGGACGCGGGGTCGACGCCGGCGGAGAACAGTACGGGGAAGACGACGTAGCCGGCGAGCAACGCGATACCGGTGTCGATGGCGACGACCGCGCCGGCGTCCAAGCCGAGGTTCCGGTCCTCCGCGACGTACGAGGAGTAAGTTATCATGACGCCCATCCCGAGAGACAGGGTGAAGAAAGCCTGGCCGGCGGCTGCAGGCAGGATGCTCCGCCACTCGGAGGCGACGACGTCGAGGTCGGGTGAGAGGTAGTAGACGTAGGCTCCCGATACGTCCGGCAGGGTGGAGGCGTAGACCGCGAGCCCCAGCAGGAGCACCGCTATCGCCGGCACCATGAGCTTGACCGCGACCTCGATGCCGCGGCGGACGCCGAGAGCGACTATCGCGACGACGACGGCCATGAAGACGAGGTGGAAGAGGGCAGCGTCGAGACCCGTCGAGATCTCTCCGAAGTACGCCGCGGGGTCGTCGGCGTATCCGCCGGTCACGCTGCCGACGACGTACCTCAGCACCCAGCCTGCGACGACGCTGTAGTACGCGACTATGACGACCCCGATGAAGACGAACAGTCCGCCGAGGTACCGCCATCGGCCGCCGCCGAACCGCTGGAGCGCGCCCACGGGGTTGCGTTCGGTCTGCCTGCCGACGACGAACTCCACGAGCAGGGCGGGGACGCCGACCAGGAGGACGAAACACAGGTAGACGAACAGGAACGCCGCGCCTCCCCCTTCACCGACCTGGAACGGGAACCTCCAGACGTTGCCGAGGCCGACGGCGCTGCCGACCGCCGCGAGGACGAAGCCTATCCTCGTCGCCCAGGTCTCACGCAGGAACCCCTCGGGACCTTCGTGGGACATACTACGTCATCCACAGAGGAGGCATTAATAGTTGGTGTCGGATGAAGCCGCTCCACGCCTCCACCGTAGCTTCAGAACGCGGTTCCTTGGCTCGCGTCGTACTCCGCCTCTAACTGGGTCGCGGCGACCACCTCCGGCCCCATCGCTATCGCGCTACCTAGTCGCTGTTTCCGCGTCGGCTCCGGTGCCCCGAGAGCGTCCGCGAGCGCCACGAGCTTGAACCGGTAGACGTGGCTGCCCTCTGGCGGCGACGGTCCGCCGTAGCCCTGCTCCATGTAGTCGTTGTACCCCTCGGTCGCGTCGGCGGCGTCCCAGTCACGGGGTATCGAGTCGACATCGGCGGGTACGTCCCAGACGAGCCAGTGGTCCCAGGTGTGGCCGGCGACGGGCTGGGCGTCGGGGTCGTCGAACACGAGAACGAGGGTCTCCGCCTCGTCCGGCACTCCCGACAGTTCGAGTGGCGGGTTCTCGTTGTCGTTCGCGTAGCCGGTGTAGTCCGGCAGCCGTCCTCCGTCGTCGAAATCAGGGCTCGACAGCTCTATGCCGCCCTGCTGTTCCAGGTCTCCGTCGAGTAGCGTCGGCATATGTATCTACCTCGCGTCGAACTTGACGGAGCTTCGACTTCTTTCTTACGCGAGACACAGGACACGCTCTCCGTGAACCTATTTACGCAGCGGCTGCCTCCGTGGGGTATGTGGTGGCTGCTGGCTCTCGCGGCGGTGTCGACGGCTCTCGTCTGGGTCGGCGGGACGAGGTTCGAGAAGGCCGCCGACCTGCTGTCGGAGCACTACGGCCTCCCCGCCGCCGTCCAGGGCGCCGTCGTCGTCGCCATCGGCTCCAGCATGCCGGAACTCGCGACCGCGGTGCTGGCGCCGCTTCTGCACGCGGAGTTCGAGCTCGGGGTCGCGGTCATCGTGGGTTCCGCGGTCTTCAACGTGCTCGTGATACCTGCGGCCGCGACGCTGGCGACCGACGGCGGCATGAGGTCGACGCCCACGCTGGTCTTCAAGGAGGCGCAGTTCTACATGCTCGCTGTCGCGGTGTTCCTGCTGACGCTGTCGTTCGCCGTCATCTACAACCCCGTCGACTCGGGCTCCGGAGAGCTGACGCGTGGGCTGATGCTGATGCCTCTCGCCACCTATCTGCTGTACGTCTTCATCCAGTATCAGGACACCGTAGACCACGACGCACCCGTGGATGTAGGCGACATCGCAGTCCGCCGACAGTGGCTGACGCTGCTCGTGGGCTTCGTCTTCATCGCGGTCGGAGTCGAGGGCTTCATCCGGTTCGCAGTAGACCTCGGCGACCGGCTCGGCACCGACAGCTACATCTGGGGGTTGACGGTTATAGCGGCGGCGAGCAGCCTGCCGGACGCCGTCCTCAGCGTCACCGCGGCACGCCGCGACAACGCGGTGACGAGCATCGCGAACGTCTTCGGGAGCAACGTCTTCGACCTGCTGGTCGTCCTACCCGCCGCTGTCCTGGTGGTCGGCTCGTCCACCGTGGACTTCACGAGGGTGACGCCGCTGCTCGGCTACCTCGTGTTCTCCACCGTAGTGCTGTTCACTGTGATGCGGACGGGTTTCAGCGTATCGAGGCGTGAGGCCTATATCCTCGGCGGGGTATACCTCGGCTTCGTCGTCTGGACGCTGGCGGAGGCGTTCGGCTACGCGGGGCTGCTGTCTCCGTAACGTCGGCGGCTCGGCGACACGTGTCGGCGGGAAGCCAACAATTATAGTGCATGAAAGACTACGACAGACCGATGGCTGCGACAGACGACACCGGTGTGGGAGCCGACTCGACGCATACAGAGACGACCTCCGAGGACCTGCAGGCGGCATCCGAGGACGAGCTAGACGCGGTCTACCGCGACGCCACCACCCCCGAGGTAGAGGACCTCGAAGGAAGGTACCACGGCTCCGTGGTCTCCGGAAGAGTGTTCCCGCTAGACACGGAAGCCGCGCTACGGGTGGTGAATACCGAGTGGATGCCCTGGGGTGGTAAGAAGTTCTACCCCGTCGACGAAGACGAGTCACGGGGATGCAACTGGTACAGACTCGGGCCCGTCGAACGCAACGGATACAGCTTCGTCGGCCGAGTCACCCCCGCGATATACGGCCGCTCGGAGGCGTACGTCCTAGACTACGACCTGCCCGACAACCCCGGCGCGGTGCAGAACGTCCGCGACGAGCTGAAGAAGGTACGGGACGGCCTCTACCTCGGCAGGACGTACCTACGTATGAGGGGCGAACACCGGTTCGTCATGTACTTCGTCCTAGAAGAGTGAACAGGTCTCGACAGAACCTAGAGGAAGTCCGACGACTTCTGCAACCTCTCTTATCTAGGGACTCGCGCTGCAGCCAGCCCCACATCAGATTCTCGGCCGGTGTACGAACCATGCGATAGAACCGACCGAGCGTAGGCGCGTCTTGCCTCCGTCTGCCGTGGAGATAAACGCGTCGGCCGCGTAGATTCGGCGGGACTGGGTGCGCGGGGATTCGAACCCCGGTCCTCCCCTCGGGAGCCACGTGGAGCGTTCCGCGCGGCGAGACGCTCGTGCAGGCTCCCGTGGCGGGCGTTCTGCCGGACTGAACTACGCACCCCTGAGCACGGCGACGAACCTACCTCGGGCTGCCGATACAAAACAGTAGGTGTCCCTTCGAACCGGGAGAAGGCGCCGTCCTCGTCGGTTCAACCGGGGGACACGACGGCGTAGTAGTTCCCATCCACCATCTCCAGCGACGCCACCTCGAGTGGCGACTCGTCGAGCTCCCGACGGAGCTCCCTCCTCTCGTAGACGTGGTAGAACCGGCTGCGTCCCCCTATCGGCACGTAGAGGTCACCGTCGCTGCCGCGTATCTCCTCGCGCTCGCCATCGAACCGCGGGTGTTCGATGGACCAGACGGAGAGCAGCGCGAGACCGTCGTCCGCGAGAACCCTGTGGAGCTCCCTGAGGCTCCTCGCTCGCGAGTCGCGCGATGGCAGGTGGTGGAGTCCGGCGACGTAGAGAGCGAGGTCGAAAGACCGGCTGGCGAACGGAAGGTGCTCGACGTCGGCCTCGACGAAGCCAGCGTCGACGTCCGCTGCGCTTGTCCGAAGGCTGTCGCGCGCCTCCTCCAGCATCTCGCGGGAGAAGTCCGCGGCGACCACGCGGTCGAAGCCCTCGAGCAGCGGGAGATGGCGTCCGGCGCCGCAGCCGAGGTCTACCCCTCGCGCCCCGCTGCGGCCGCGGCAGAACTCCTCGACGTAGCTCCATGCGCCACCGCGGCTGCCTGAGAAGGTCTCCGCCTTCTCTTCGTAGACGTCGCGGAGCCTCCGTTTCTCCGCGACCTCGCTCTCTTCGAAGGTCACCGGTGGACGACAGGCGGCCGCCGCCGAAAAACGTCACGGCCGACGACCGCGTACACGCAGCCTCACGAGGAGGTAGCCGGCGGCCGCGCCGGCGGCGTTCACCACCGCGTCCAGCGTCGAGAAACCGCGTCCGGGGACGCCGGTCTGCAGAGCCTCTACCGCCAAGCCGAACGCCACGACGACGAGGACCCCTGCCTCGACGCAGCCTCTCCTTTCGGCGCATAACGAGCGCTCCAGGGCATCCGCCGCCAGGTAGGTCAGCACGAGGTATCCGGCGAAGTGCAGCAATAGGTCTGCGTGGGGGACGCCGTAGAACACTGTTCCTGTCGTCGACACCTTCGATGGAGGTGGAGCCAGCGACGCCGCGGCTACCGCGGCCGCGGCGGCGAGGGCGACGAGTCCCTGCAGCCAGGCTCGCTGTTCGGTGGACACGTCGGAACGTGGACGCGCCATCAACCTACCTCCTGCGGCTCTCGTCCACGGGACTCCTATTCGAAGGTGTCGGGCAGGCGGGTTGGGAAAGCTTATGCGCCGAACGCGTCATCGAGAGGTATGGAACATCTACGTGGAACGGATCCCGCGGTCGCGGACGCCGTACAGGGCGAGATCGACCGGGAGGAGCACGGGCTCGAGATGATAGCGAGCGAGAACTTCGCGTCGCGCGCCGTCATGGAGGCACAGGGCAGCGTGATGACGAACAAGTACGCGGAAGGCTACCCCGGCGAACGTTACTACGGCGGCTGCGAACACATGGACACCGTGGAGTCGCTGGCGATAGAGCGCGCCGAGGAGATATTCGGTGCCGACCACGTCAACGTCCAGCCGCACTCGGGGACGCAGGCGAACATGGCGGTCTACTTCAGCGTCCTCGAGCCCGGCGACCGCGTGCTCGGCATGGACCTCACGCACGGCGGACACCTCTCGCACGGCCACCCCGTGAACTTCAGCGGCAACCTGTACGACGTCGAGAACTACTACGTCGACGAGGAGACCGGCCGCATCGACTACGACGAGATGCAGGAGACTGCGGAGGAGTTCGACCCCGACGTCATCGTTTCGGGCGCCAGCGCCTACCCCCGGGAGATAGAGTTCGACCGCATCGGAGAGATAGCCGACTCGGTCGACGCCCTCCACCTCGCCGACATCGCCCACATAGCCGGCCTCGTCGCCGCCGGCGAACACCAGAGCCCCGTCCCCCACGCCGACTTCGTCACCACCACGACGCACAAGACCCTCCGCGGACCCCGCGGCGGCATGGTGATGTGCACCGACGAACACGCCGACGCCGTCGACACCGCGGTCTTCCCCGGCAGCCAGGGCGGCCCGCTGATGCACGTCGTCGCGGCGAAGGCAGTCTGCTTCCGCGAGGCCCAGACCGAGGAGTTCGAGGAGTACGCCTCCCGAGTCGTCGACGACACAGGGGCGCTCGCCGACGCGCTCCAGGACGAGGGCTGGAGCCTCGTGGGCGACGGCACCGACAACCACCTCGTGCTCGTCGACCTCCGCGACGAGGACATCACGGGGAAGGAAGCGGAGGAAGCGCTCGAGGACGTCGGCATCACCGCGAACAAGAACACCGTGCCCGGCGAACCCCTGTCGCCGACGGTGACCTCCGGCCTCCGTCTCGGCACCCCCGGGCTCGCGACCCGCGGTATGGGGCCGGACGAGGTATACAGGGTCGGAGAGCTGATATCTCGGGTGCTGGAGGACGTCGACGACGAGGACGAGAAAGAGACGGTCGCGGAGGAGGTCCGCGAACTCTGCGACGAGCACCCGCTGTACCCGGGTCTCGGGGAGTAGAACCCGGCGGGGAGAACCCCGTCCAGTCCCTCGTTCCACCCTGTGATTTATCTGTTTTCTCCACGAAAGTACCGTAGATGCCGTTCAAGAGCTTCCTCCGCGGGGACTCGTCGGTGGAGACCTCCGAGGTGGAGGAAGCGCTGGCGGAGAGGTACGACCTAGACGAGGTCACGGTCTCGTCGGTCGACGGTGACAACTGGCTCTCAGTACCGCTGGTCGTCAACGACGAGTACTTCGTCAAGGTCGTGACCCCGCAGAACGCCTACACCCACTTCTTCTTCACGCTCGCGCGGAACATAGGAGCCCGGGTGTCGGGCACGGTACCGTTCTTCGAGAGCTACGACTCCCCCATGGAGATGGCGGAGCACGAGCTGGAGGCGGCGAAGCGTATGCGGCGCGCGGGGGTGAACGCCCCCCAACCGCTCGACGTCGTCCCCGTAGACGGCACCGCACTGCTGGTGTTCGAGTACCTCGACGGCTTCGAGACCCTGAGCGACGTCGGTGTCGACCTCGACGTGGCGGAGGAGGTCTTCGACAGCCTTCGAACCCTCCAC
>CAZXNG010000018.1:9628-11262 GCA_964642065.1 uncultured Halobacteriales archaeon | reverse complement strand
ACGGCTCGCTCCAACCGACGCTGGCGACCAGCGTCCGCGAAGGCACCTGGGACGGTGGCCTTCAGGTCACCGGAATGGACCGCGAGCAGGCGCAGCTCGTCAGCGTTGCGCTCCGCGCAGGAGAGCTGCCCGCGCCCGTCAGGATAGTGTCTACTGAGACCATCAGCCCCCTGCGCGGCGACCAGTTCAAGCAGTACTCGCTGATAGTCGCCCTGCTCGCAGTCCTCGGGGTCGGAGCCTCGATATACAACAGGTACAGAGACCTCAAGATAGCGGTGCCGACGGTGCTGACGGGCGTAGCCGAGGTCGTCATCCTCCTCGGCTTCTCGGCGGCGGTGGACTTCAACGTCGACCTCGCGTACATAGCGGGTATGATAGCGGTCATCGGCACCGGCGTCGACGACCTCATCATCATCGCCGACGAGGTCCAGGAACAGGGACAAGTGCAGAGCACGGAGATATACAGAAAGCGGCTGAAACGGGCGTTCGTCATCATCGGCATGGCTGCGACGACGACCATCGGAGCGATGCTGCCGCTCGCGTGGGTTGGTCTCGGACGCATCAGCAGCTTCGCCGTCGTCACCATCGTCGGAGTCCTCATCGGCGTCCTGGTGACGCGTCCAGCATACGGCTCCGTGCTCCGCGAGCTCATAACCGATAGATAGAGACAGACTCAGCTCTCCCGAGAGAGCCGGTCGAGCCCCACGTCAGAACTCCTCGAGCGCCGACTGCTCTGCCATCTCAAGCACGTCCTCCGACGTGCTCCAGCTCGACCTAGCCTCCGGAGGGAGGCAGCCCTCGTCGTCCACGTAGCTCCTGAGGAACTCACGGGTGACCGGGTCGCTGGGGTATCCGCTGCCGACGTCGCGGCCGTAGCGCTCGGAGATCTCCGCCACGTGTCGGTCGCGCTCCACCTTCGCGACCACGGAGGCGGCGGCGACCGCCGGGTAGTCCTCGTCGGCCTTGTGTCTCGCGTCGACGTCGACGGCAGCGTCGAGGGCGGCCTCCACCCTTCTGCCGAACCGGGCTTCGTCGGTGTCGCTGGCGTCGACGACCGCGACTCCGTCGGCGTCTAATCGGTCGAGTGCCTCGGCGTGCGCCTCGACGACGAGGTCGTTCATCGAGCTCCCCCCGCCCGAGACGTGGTCGTCGACCTCCGCCGTCGACACCTCGACGACCGAGTGAGGGCAGCTGTCTCGCAGGACGCCGGCGGCCTCGGTCCTCTCCTCGGGAGTCATCTGCTTGCTGTCGACGACATCTACATCGACCGGGACGTCGTAGTCGATGGCGGCGACGAACATGCTCCCTAGGACAGGGCCTTTGCCCGTCTCGTCGACGCCTATCATCTACCTGCACGTCGTAGCCGGAGAGTTTAGCGGTAACGGTGGCGGCGTGTGTGAGAAAGCTTTACTAGCGCGTGCCGTCGAAGACTCTACCGGGAGCGCCGGTGTCTCGCTGAACGAACTGAAGCGAGGTACGGCGCGAACGAGCCAGACGAGTGAGCGCCGGTGTTCTGCGCGGAAGCGCAGAGTACGGGGCGCTCGAACATGGTGAGAGCGCGCCGGTGTTCCGCGGAACAGAGTGACGCGGGGTACGGCGCGAACGAGTGAAACGAGGGAGCGCCGGTGGTGTAG
>CAZXNG010000018.1:3606-9618 GCA_964642065.1 uncultured Halobacteriales archaeon | reverse complement strand
ACACACCGTTCGAAGGATGCTCTGGGCAATCCCGTTCGACCGAAGCGCTACGTTGAAGTGATCGGGTAAGGTATAATCGCACGCGCGCCGGTAGTCCAGTGGCAGGACCTGAGCTTCCCAAGCTCATGGCCCGGGTTCAATTCCCGGTCGGCGCAGTGAGCGAACTTCTGTGAGCGAACGAGCAGAGCAGGAATTGAACGCACGAACGAAGCTAAGCGGAGTGAGTGAAGTTCGACTCCCGGTCGGCGCAAATTAGAAATTTGCGTGCCTGGCGCTGGCGCGCCAGACGGCGCACTGAGCGAGCATTCTTCGAGCGAAGAAGCAGAGCGAGAGACGCGCTCCGCACTCCAGAAAGATTTATATATCCTCGCCATAGTTCGCCGGTGTGGAACGCGTAATCAGGTGGATGCCGGTCGTCATCGTACTTACGCTGTCGGTAGCGCTGCTCTACGTCGCCCTGCAGATGTACGGCTGTATGGCCGAACACGAGGGTTTCTGGGCCCCTTTCTTCTGCACGCTGGAGAGCCTTCTGGACGCGTGGAACGCGCTCTGGCGAACGGTCACGCCACCCTGAAGGAGGCCTCTGGGTCCTGCGACGGTTACCCGCAGAACATCTGTGTTCCGAAGACCGCGGAACCCGCGCTGACGTACACCCCGACGGAGACGGAGCTGTAGGAGCTCGACAACAGGTTCTCGCGATGGGGAGGCGAGGCCATCCACGAGTGAACGAGGCTCCTGGCTATGTCCGATTCGTCGCGGTTCACCACGGTCTCGTTCTGCCAGGGGTCGTGCTCCCTCACCCCGTAGTACGCGACGGCGGCGTTCTCACCGACCTCGTCCGGACAGGTGTCGCCTTCGAACTGCGCGAGCCGGTCTTCCTCCGTCTCGCCCTCCGAGTTCGTGTGTCCGACGTATCCGTGTGCGGCCATGTCCCTGCTGTGGCTGCGTGCGGCTTCGACCATCACGTTGTTGTCGTCGAGCGGCGTCAGTCCCTCCGACCGTCGCATCTCGTTCGTGTACTCCAGCACGTTCTCTTCGAGCTCTCGGCGGTCGAACCTGTCAGAAGGCCCAGGGTCCTCCCAGTCGCCCACGGCCTCGAAACGGAGCTCGCCGGTCTGCTCGAACTCCGGTGGCTCCGCCGGCTGGTTGAGGTAGAGGTATCCGGCACCCGCGGCCACCACGAGGAATATCACGAACAGAGCCCCTACGACGGCGTCGGTTACGTCCATGGAGAAAGTTCAGTTCGTCAGGTGATATAAGTTACCGAACATGAGGGAGGTTCAGCAGAGCATCTGTGTGACGTAGGCCACGTTGTTGCTCCGGTTGTAGTTTACTCCGATACCCTGTCGTGTGTAGTTCCCGAGCATTATGTCACTCGCCTGATCCACCTGGAACCAGCCTGAGTTCACGACCTTTCGCGTGGCTTCGTTGGGTGTCTCGATTGCAGTCATGTCGAACGAAACAATCCCGCTTTCTCCTGGACCAACTCTATACTCATCGTAGGCTCCCAGCGGCATCTCCCCTATCGCCTGAAGATGGGGGTTAAGGGTGCCCTGCTTCTGGTCTCTCACGAGTACCTGGTAGACGAAGACCATGTGGTTCTGTCCGGCGTCGTCGCACTGGTAGTCGTTGTACCACATCCTCTCGAGGGGGTCGAGCCCCTCGTGGTCGGTATCTCCGACGAAGCCGTGTTCCTCCATGTTCTCGCCGTGGTCGATTGCGAGCCTGCGTAGCTCGTTGTCGCAGTAGAGCGGCTCCTTCCCTTGTGACTCCCTGATGGAGTTCACGGTCTCGTGTATCATGACCTCTAGCTCCCTGGGGTTCAGCGGAGGTTCGTTAGGCATGTTTGTCTGGTCGGGGGGGCTCCACGAGTGGCCGGCTAGCTGGGCGCTGCACTCCTGTGACAGCCCCGCTTCTTGGGGGTCGGGTGGTGGCTGGACCAGGTCGCTGGAGACGTTGTAGGTCTCGTTGCTGGCGGTCAGATTGAGGGTGCGGTCGCCGGACGAAGCCCCTCCGCCTCCACCGCCTCCTCCGCCACCGTTGTTCGTCTCACCTGGAGCGACGACGTCGTCTTCGTCGGGCTGATCCTCCTCGACGCACCCCGAGAGCGCGAGACCGACGCCGACGAGTGCGATCACCACTAGTAGACGTAGTTTCCTCCGGCGTTCGGGTTTCATACCTCGACCTCCAGCCGCTCTCCGACGCGTTCGAGCGTTTCTATACCCCTGACTTCGCCCCTTTGCATGGGAAGTCGTACTATCTCCAAGTCCTTGAACATATCCTCCGCTTCCTCGAGGTTCTCCTGCTGTGTCTCCCATCTGGCGCAGCAGAACTCGCAGTCCTCGTTCACGTCCTCCATCACCTGGTTTATCACGACGGTCCGCACCGGCACCTCGACGCGTGACAGCCGCTCTATCAACCTCTGGGTCTCCAGTATAGCCATCCGTTCGGGTATGGAGACGACGCGGAACTCCGTGTACTCCGGGTCGCGGAGCTTCGCGCGGACGCGTTCGACGCGGCTCTTGACGTCCTCCAGCTGCTCCGTGGTGCTCGGGCCGTCGTCTGCGTCGTCGCCTCCACCGAGAAGGCCTTTGACGCTGTCTACGACCCCCTGAATCTGGCCGCGTATCCTGAGGAGGCGGCCGACCATGGAGTCGAGCACCTCGGGTAGCTCCAGCAGCTTGAGGGTGTGGCCGGTGGGCGCGGTGTCGAAGACGATGTAGTCCCAGTCGTCGCTGTCCATGAACTCCATGAACTTCAGCATCGCCGCGACCTCGTCGCTGCCGGGTGCGAGCATGGCGTCGTCGAACAACCCACCCATGCTCGACCCCATCTCGCCGGCGGTGTCGCCGAGGCCTATGTCCATCCCCATGACCGACGTACCCTGGAGCTTCTCCGGCAACGCCATGAACGTCGAACGGTACTCCTCCATCGCCTGTTCGGGGTCGACCTCGACGGCCCAGAGGTTCTCGAAGACTTCCTCGGGGTCCGAGGGTACGTCGACCTCGAGGGAGTCCGAGAGCGAGTGAGCCGGGTCGGTGCTGACGATTAGGGTCTCGTGTCCGTCGTTCGCCAGGTCGAGAGCGGTGGCGGCTGCGCACGTCGTCTTCCCTACACCGCCTTTACCTCCGTACAGGACGAACTTGGTCATCTACTTCACCTTGCCCTTACCCTTTAAAGAAGCTTTTGCGTAAGACGTATACAACACTGGAATATACGCCGTGCGTCGTCGTCCCTACGTCGTACGCCCTCCACAGGCTAGGGCGTTATCGTGAGGCCCCTGAGGTTCCCCCAGTCCTCAGACCGCTCCACCCTGTTGACGAGCGCGGTGGGACCGAGCTCCAGCAGCACGACGTCGCTCATGTCGCAGGCACCCCTAAGGTAGTCGTCGGCGTCGAGCGCGACCAGACACATGTTGATTCGGGCGCCGAACGCCTCGCCGAACCTCTCCCGCTGGTACAGCAGGCTGCCGAGTCCGCGGAGGGCGTCGGTGTCGATGGCGGCTTCGACCAGCAGGAACTCGTTGTCGTCCTCCGACCGGAACACCATGTCGACGCCGTCCTCGCTGTGGGTCTCCATGTACTCCCACTCCTCGTCGAAGGCGACGTCGGGGTACTTCTTGATGAGGCTCTTGACCTCGTCCTCGTCGAGGATGTGGCTGTCGAGGCTGCTGAAACGCTCCACGAGCCGCGACAACAGGACGCTGTCGAGCTCTACGTCCTGGTCACGCAGCTCGGCGAGCAGGTCCTCGAACCCCTTGTGGGTGACCCGCTGGTCGTCGGATTCGACGAATGCGCTGGAGTCGTCGGCCCAGAGCTTGTAGGCCTCGATGGCTTCCTCCAGGGTGATGGAGTCGCGGTCGTTCACGGGGTTGCCCAGGTGGAGGCTGTCGTTCATCGCGTCCGGGGTAGAGCCGCAGAGTCTAAATAGGTTCTGGCGGTCTGTATGACGTGTGAACGCCAGAAGCGAGATGGAGGACCTCCGCGACGAGATACGGAGCTGCACCAGATGCAGGCTGAGCGAGAACCGCACCCACGCAGTGCCCAACCAGGGCTCCATCGACGCCGACCTGATGTTCGTCGGCAAGATGGTCGGCTACCAGGACGACCAGGTCGGGCTGCCTTACCAGGGTGAAGCGGGCAAGCAGCTCGACGACGCCCTCCGGTCGAACGGACTCGAGCGCGACGACGTCTTCCTCACCAACCTGACGCGGTGCTACCCTCCCGAAAGCCGCGACCCACGCGCGGACGAGCTCGACCGCTGTGCGGACTACCTCGAACGCGAGCTCCGGCTCGTCGAACCCGAGGTCGTGGTGGCTCTCGGGAAGATGGTCGCGGAACGCCTGCTTGGGCGCGACGTCGAGGTGGAGCGGGAGCACGGCGAGGTGTACACCTACAGCACTCTGACTTACAGCTGCGAGCTCCTGGTGACCTACAACGTCGGCGCCGCGATGTACGACGACTCCCTGCGAGGCGTGGTCGCCGACGACCTCGCTGCAGTGGTGTGAAATACGGCCTTCGAGTCACCGGGTTGGGTAGCATCGGGAACAAGGGCTATCCCGAACATACTATTAAGTCGGAGCATAACTTGTGGCACACAGATGTCCGTGAGCCTCTCTGACAACGAGGAGAAGGCGGTCGAGTTCATCGAGTCCGCGGACACGGCCTACCAGAGCGAGCTCTGGAAGGAGCTCGACGTCACCAGCCGGACCGGCAGCCGCATCGCCAAGAGGCTCGAGGAGAAAGGCGTCATCGAACGCGAGCGGACGACCCACGAGGGCAACAAGACCTACGAGCTCCACATCGCAGGCGAAGCCGAGGACGACGAGCCAGAGGAGCCACAGGCGAGCGCCGAGGAGCTCGACGACGACGAACGCAGGGCGCTCAACCTCGTCCGCTCCACCGGCGGTATCTACCAGAGCGAGCTCTGGAAGGAGCTCGACGTCAGCAGCCGGCAGGGCAGCCGGATATCGAAGAAGCTCGCGGACAGCGGCTTCATCGAACGCGAGCAGGAGGTCCACGAGGGCAACCGGACGTACCACCTGACGCCGCTGGTCGAACGCCTCGACTACTCTCTGCTCGTAGCCGGGAACATGATCTCTCCGTTCGTCGGCGAGGAGCAGCCCGACCACTTGAGCGGCAGCTTCACCGAGTGGATCTACGAGCTAGCGCACGACCAGGAGGAGTAGCTCCGAACGCGGTCACAGCAGCTTCTTCAATCCATCTAGACCGTCGAGCTCGTGGTCTGGCGACCACCTGGGTTCGAGTTCGGCGTTGTGGCTACGTCGGACGAGCGCGGAGTCGACGCCCGCGCTCTCCGCCGCGGCTACGTCTTTCTCGCGGTCGCCGACGTACAGCGCGTCCTCGACGTCGAGCTCCGAGAGCGTGGACTCCAGTAGGTAGGGGGATGGTTTCTTACGGCGGAGGTCTGCGACCTGCGGGCCACGGGCCTGTACGGCTTCGAACCGGTCGCCGAACCCGAGGCCGTCGACGACGTAGTCGACCGTCGGCTGCTGGTTGTTGCTGACGACCGCGAGGCTGCTGCCGTTCAGCTCCTCCACGACGCCGACGTCGGGGTAGGGCTGCTTGCCTCCGTCGTCGAACGAGCGGGTCTGAGCCTCCGCTATCCGGCGTTCGCGGACCCTCCAGAACTCGTCGACGTCTAGACCGTGGCGTCGACATACGTCTTCGACTCGTTCGACGGAGACGTTCAGCAGAGCGTCGACGTCCTCGTCGCGGGGTTCGACATCGAACTCCGCAAACGCCCGGTCGATCGCCTGCCGCGCGGTGTCTGGTTGCGTGGGCTCGACGAGCACGCCGTCCATGTCGAACAAGACCGCGTCGTACATCTCTTCGGCGGACCTACGCGGTCGGCGGATAAAACCCCGACGGTGGAAACCGAAGATACAAAATCGACGGGCGCGAACACGAGGGCGCAGGGTCGGTGGTCTAGTTGGCTACGACACCGCCTTCACACGGCGGAGATCCGCGGTTCGAAACCGCGCCGACCCAT
>CAZXNG010000018.1:0-3506 GCA_964642065.1 uncultured Halobacteriales archaeon | reverse complement strand
GCGGTCGCCAGCCGTTCGAGGGCGACGACGTAGCAGGCGTCCCTCCAGCTGGCGCCGTCGAGGGCGTCGTACCGTTCGACGACGTCCCGCCACGACCGGTTCATCTCCAGTTCTAGCTCCTCCATGACCTTGTCCTTCGGCCACTTCCTCTGGTTGCGGCCGTGGAGCCACTCGAAGTACGACGCGGTGACGCCGCCGGCGTTCGCGAGGATGTCGGGTACTACGTCGATGCCCCGTTCCCAGAGGACGTCGTCGGCTTCCGACGTCGTGGGGCCGTTCGCGCCTTCGACGACTACGTCGGCGCGTACGTCGTCGGCGTTGTCCGCCGTCAGAACTCCGCCTATCGCCGCTGGAATCAGGACGTCGACGTCTAGCTCCAGTAGCTCCTCGTTGGTTATCGTCTCTGCGTCGTAGTCGGTGACTGCGCCGGGCTGCTCCTCGTAGGATCTGACATCGTGGGTCGGCAGGCCGTCTGGGTCGTATACCCCTCCCTCGGCGTCGCTGACCGCGACCACCGAGGCGCCTGCGTCGTCGAGGTGTCGGGCGGCGTTGGCTCCGACGCTGCCGTAGCCCTGGACGGCGACGGTGGTGTCCTCTACGTCCCGGCCGTGGTGTTCGAGGTACCGCTGTGTGACGATGGAGACGCCGATGCCCGGCGCCTCCTCCCGGCCGTGTACACCGCCGACGTCCGGTGACTTGCCGGTGACGATGCCTCGGACTGTCTCGTCCTCGTATACGCTGTAGGTGTCCATGATCCAGGACATCGTCTGGGCGCTGGTACCCATGTCGGGCGCCGGTATGTCGAAGTTGACACCGATGTACCTGCGGAGGCTCTTCGTCAACCTACGTGTGACGCGTTCGTGCTCCTCATCCGAGAGCCCGTGTGGGTCGACTTTGACTCCGCCTTTCGCGCCGCCGAACGGCACGTCTGCGACCGCGCACTTGAACGTCATCCAGGTGGCGAGGCCCGCGCACTCCTCCTGGGTGACGTGCGGCGAGTACCTGAGGCCGCCCTTGTAGGGTCCGCGGACGTCGTCGTGCTGCACCCGGTAGGCTTCCAGCATCTCGACCTCTCCGGTCTCTCGTTCCAGCGGCATCGTGACCTTGTGCGACCTCTGGGGGTGCTTCAGTCGTTCGACCACCGTCGGCTCTATCTCGACGAGTTCGGCGGCTCTCTCGAGCTGGCTCACCGCCCTCTCCTTCGCCGTCTCCGATCCTCCGTTCATACCGTGGTATAGTCGCGCTATCTGGATTAAACCCGCGGTGAGCGCGACGGCACTCCGACGTAGGAGTTTTGGACAGAGTTATGCGCGGAGGAGTCCGTAGACGAGACCATGGAAGCTCTGGAGAAGGCGGGCGAGCATCCGGTGCTCGTCACCGCGGCTCTCACGCTCTCGGCGTACGGCCTCGTCGTCGGGACGTTCTCGGGGGTGTTCCCCTACCCCGACTTCGACCGGGCGACGGTCGACGTCCTAACCCACGTCGTCGCAGTCGTCAACACGATGGCGCTCGCCTGCATCGTCGCAGGAGTCCATCAGGTCCGGAGGGGACGGTTCGAACGCCACAGGAATCTGATGTTGACGGCGACGGCTCTCATCGTGGTGTTCCTCGTGGTCTACCTGTTCCGCGTCGGCGGCGGTGGCACGAAGATATTCCAGGGGCCCGAGGTCGTGAGGAGCTTCGTCTACCTGCCGATGCTCGCCGTACATCTCGTGCTGTCTATCGCCGCGGTGCCACTCGTCGTCCACGCCGTCGTCCTCGGTGTGACGCGTCCGCTCGAGGATGTCGGAGACACCGCACACCCCCGCGTCGGCAGGCTGGCGGCGGCGGCGTGGAGCCTCAGCCTGGCGCTCGGAGTCGTCACGTACCTCCTGCTGAACCACGTCTATCCCGCGGAGTTCCAGCCGTCAGCTGTCGTACTCCCCCTCTAGACAGGAAGAAGGTTTTTCACGTCGAACGTCGTCACTCTATTCGAGAAGTGACGTAAATGGCGGAGTCCACGTCGGCTGGCCGCACGACGGCGGTGCGAAGGCTGTTCGTCATCACCGTAGCTCTCGCACCGTTGCTCGTGGCGTTCGCCCGCGACCGGAAACGGTGGCTGGTCTTCGGCGGCGCACGCGACGTCGACGGCGAAGACCGGAGGAGGCGTGCGGTCCGTCTGAGAGAGACCTTCGTCGACCTCGGACCGACGTTCGTCAAGCTCGGACAGGTGCTGTCCACCCGGGCGGACGCGTTACCCGAGGAGTACACGGAGGAGCTTTCGAAGCTCCAGGACCAGGTTCCCCCCGCCGGATGGAGCCGCGTCAGGGAGATCCTGTCCGAAGACGTCGGGGAGCCGGCGGAGCTGTTCGACGGCTTCGACTCCACGCCGGTGAACTCTGCGAGCATCGGACAGGTGTACAGGGCGTGGGTCGACGGACGCGAGATAGCGGTGAAGGTCCGACGTCCCGGCGTCGAAGCCGCTGTCGAAGCCGACCTCGCGGCGCTGAACCTCCTGGCGCCGTTCGTCGAGAGGTTCCTCGACGACGCGGACGCCTACACCTTCTCGCGGGTGCTCGACCAGTTCGAGGAGGTTCTCCGGGAGGAGCTCGACTACAGCCACGAGAGAGCGGCTATGGAGGAGGTCCGCAGGAACTTCGACGACGCCGACGCGGTACGGGTGCCGGAGGTCTACCACGAGTTCAGCGGACGCCGCGTCACGTCGATGGAGTGGTTGGACGGCGTCCGCATCACCGATGTCGAGGAGGTGGAGGGCGTCGACGCCAGCGAGGTCGTGGAGACGCTGCAGCGGGCGTACGCGGAGATGGTGCTCGAACACGGGGTGTTCCACGCCGACCCCCACCCCGGCAACGTCGCCGTGGCGTCGGACGGCGCCGTCGTCCTGTACGACTTCGGCGCGGTCGGCCGGCTCTCGGACGACACCCGCGACAGCCTGTTCGAGTTCTACGACGCGCTCAGAGCGGAGGACTACGACGGCATGGTGGCGGCGTTCGTGGAGCTCGGGATGCTGCCGGTCGACGTCGACCGCAGTGAGGTCGACGGGATGTTCCGGGAGATGAGGGAGGACCTGAAGAAGGAGGGACTGTCGGGGGAGGCGAGCAACCTCGTGACCTGCGTTCAGGAGGGGCTTCGCGGCAACCGCGTCACGGCGTCTATGGAGCTGGTGATGCTGTTCCGCACCGTGTCGACGCTCGAAGCGGTCTGCAAGCAGCTGGACGAGAGCTTCGACTTCACCCGGGAGGCGTACGTCTACGTTCTCGGCACGCGTTCGGACACGGTGGCGGCGGCTTTCGAGCGCGTGCCCGACGCGGTCGTCGACGTCATCGACCCCGAGACTGTGGCCGCGTGGAAGGAGCGGGCGGACTCCGTCGTCGGCGCCGTCGAGGACGTCACCTCGGAGCTATCGGGTACAGGCGACAGGCTGGCGTGACGGTTCAGCTCCGCCATGGTAGCACTAAGCCGGCGACGACGAATCCGGCTGCTGCGAAGCCGGCGAGAACCAGCAG
>CAZXNG010000017.1:0-11402 GCA_964642065.1 uncultured Halobacteriales archaeon | reverse complement strand
GTCGAAGTAACCCTGGTAGTCGGGCTCTTCGTCGACGAGGGTGTACTCGGAGTCCCCGTTGTCGCCGTTGTCTCCGTTGTCTGTACCGTTGCCGTCGTCGCCGTTACCGCCGCCACCGTGCAGGCATCCTGTCAGTCCAGCCGCCGCCGCTGCTCCGGTCGATAGTACGAATTCGCGTCGTTGCATCTTTTACACCACCGGGAGATTGTACTTTCCCTTATTTGAAGCTTGATATTTAAATCGGGGCCGGTAAACTGTGCTTACTCCGGGGGCACCGTCGAGCCGGAGCCCTCTAGGTCTTCGGGGAACCGAACCACATCAATCATATGAACCTGGCCTGTACCTTCGGACGTGAACGACGAGGAGCCAGGTGTCGAAGAGGTGTTCGACGCCCTGTCCGACGACGCCTGCAGAACCATCGTAGAGGCCCTCGACGAACCCATGACCACCAACCAGATATCCGAGGTCTGCGACATGCCGCTGTCGACCACCTACAAGAAGATAGACAAGCTCGACGACGCAACCCTCGTCGAGGAGAGCGTGCAGCTACGCGAGGACGGGAAACACACCAACACCTACGTCGTCGACTTCGACGAGGTGTGCGCGGAGCTAACGGAGGAACACCGGATAGCGGTCGAGGTCTCCAAGCAGGAGACCAAGGGCGAACGCCTCGAACGTATGTGGGAGGAGGTGAGGGAGGAGACGTGAGCCCCCACACACTATCCGAGCCGACGACGGTTTACGCGCTCATGGGTTCGCGAGCTGCGATCCTCCTGCTCGGCGGACTGATAACCTACTACTCGTACCGCGCCTACCAGCGCACCGGGTCCCGCAGCCTGAGAGCGCTCGCCGGAGGCTTCGCCCTCGTCGCCACCGGCTCGCTCGTCGGCGGCCTCATGCACACGGTCGTGGGTGTGGACGTCCTGCTGTCGCTCGTCGTCGAGAGCGTCCTGACCGCCGCGGGCTTCGCCTTGCTGCTCTACTCCCTGTACGCCGAGGAGTAGGACGGTCTTTCCACGGATTCGAAAACCTCCAGCCTCATTTAAACGTCTCTGCAGCGTACTAAGACGTATGAAAGAGGATGCCGACCACTCCGACTCCCCGCGGGTCCTGGTCTGGGAGATGACGCAGGCCTGCGACCTCGAGTGCAGCCACTGCAGGGCCGACGCACGGCCGGAACGCGACCCGCGGGAGCTCGACACGTCGGAGGCGGAAGCCCTCTTGGAGGACGCCCGGAGGTTCGGCGAGGGACAGATAGTCGTCCTGTCGGGCGGAGACCCCCTCAAGAGACCCGACGTCGAACACCTGGTGGAGTACGGAGACGACCTCGGGCTCCGGATGACGATGACGCCGAGCGGCACCTCGAACCTCGGCCGCGAGGAGGTGCAGGGGCTCGCGGACGCGGGACTCGAGAGGATGGCGTTGAGCTTCGACGGCGCCACTCCCGAAGCCCACGACGGCTTCCGCGGAGAGCCAGGGAGCTTCGACGACACCGTGGAGGCGGCGGAGCACGCCCGAGAAGCCGGTCTGCCGCTCCAGGTGAACACCACGGTCTGCCGGCGCACCCTGCCGGAGCTGTACGGCGTCTCGTCGCTCGTCGACGAGCTCGACGCCGTGCTCTGGAGCGTGTTCTTCCTGGTGCCCGTCGGCAGAGGTGCGACCCTCGACCAGATAACGCCGGAGGAGGCTGAGGAGACGATGGAGTGGCTCGCCGAGGTGTCGCCGGACGCACCCTACGGGGTGAAGACCACGGAGGCACCCCAGTACCGACGGGTGCTGCTGCAGTCCGGTTCGACGGGCGGCAGAGGAGGGGAATCCGAAGTATCCGCAGGACCAACGTCCGGAAAGCTTACCGGGTCGGGGGTCCGCGCTGGGGCGGGCTTCGCCTTCGTCAGCCACACCGGCGAGGTCCACCCCTCGGGGTTCCTGCCGAGGTCCGCGGGCAACGTCCGCGACCGGAGCGTCGTCGACATCTACCGAGAAGACCCCTTCTTCGAGAGCCTCCGAGACCCCGACGAGTTCGAGGGCAAGTGCGGCGCCTGCGAGTTCCGGTGGGTCTGCGGCGGCAGCCGGTCGAGGGCGTACGCCGCCACCGGCGACCCCATGGAGAGCGACCCTCTCTGCAGCTACGTACCCGAGGGCTACGACGGCCCACTACCGTGGGAGGAGGCCTGATGCCGACCGCACGGCTCCGGATACAGGTTCCCGAAGGCGTCTGGGTGTCCGACGTCTCGCGAAGCCACCCCGACGTCAGGTTCCGCGTGCTCACCGCGCAGGTCGCCGACGACCGCGGCGTCGGGGTCGTCGAGGTCACAGGCTCGAAGGACGACGTGGAGTCCGCCGTCGAGGCTGCCCGCGAACACTCGACGCTGACGGAGGTCGAGGTAATCGAGGACTCCGACGACTCGACTCTGATGCAGTTCGAGACGCAGGCCCCGCTTCTGATGACCGCCTCCAGCGAGTCCGGCGCTCCGTTCGAGACGCCGTTCGAGATATCCGACGGCGAAGGCGTCTGGGACGTGACGTCCGCGCGCTCCAGCCTCTCCGACCTCGGCCGCCGGCTCGACGACCTCGGCATCGAGTACGAGGTCGAACACGTCCGGATGGTGGACGAGGACTCCCTCCTGACCGACAGGCAGCGCGACCTCGTCGAACGCGCGATACGCGAGGGGTACTACGACACCCCGCGGGAGGCGACGCTGTCGGAGGTGGCCGAGGCCGCCGACCTCGCCAAGTCGACCGCCAGCGAGACCCTGCACCGCGCCGAAGGCAAGATAGTCAAGGACTACTTCGGAGCGTAGACGCCGGGGCCGCCTCCGCCTACCCCCCCTACTTCACCCCGTCCTCGACGTCATCACTCCGACGACGAGATAGAGGAACACCAGCGAACCCGCGAGCACGGCGGCCTCTCCGAGCTTCGAAGCCGCGGAGACGTCGGTCAGTCCTCCGACCGCCTCTAACACGAGTCCGCCGGCGACGGAGGCGACCGAGAAGCGCGCGGCCCGGTCGCCGGCGTACGGCAGCCGCGACACAGCGGGCGGATAGAGGTGGTAGGCGACGCCCACGATGGTCAGCCCGAGGAAACCCGCGAGGTTGAACCTGTAGTGCAGCCGCAGCAGAGCGGTGTCGACGCCGTAGAACGCCATGTAGAGACCGATAGACACCCCCGTTACGCCGGCGACCGCGGCGACCGCGACGGCGTCCGCTCCGACCCGGGACGAGTCGCTTTTGAGGTAGATACGTAGGACGACGGCGGCGAACCCCGCGACCGCGAACGCCAGCAGCGCGCCACCTATCTGGAGGAAGGGCTCCCGGGTGAACCCCAGCGACACCAGGGGAGGAGCGAGCGCTCCCGCGGCGAGCACCGGCGCTACCGAGAGTACGGAGGGCCGGCCTTTCATCAGCCGCGGCAGCAGCCTGAAGCCGACGGAGAACACCAGCATCGCGGCGAAACCCGCGGCCAGCAGGTGGTAGGCCGCCGGCGGGTAGCCGTCGAAGACCGGAGGCAGACCCGTATCGAGCGCGAGTACCTCGTACGACCCCAGTACGAGGTAGACGAAGGCGAACGGAGCGAACAGGTTGGCGGCGAGGTCGACCTTCCGAAGCTCCTGCTTCGACTCCGCGGTACCGGTCTCCCGCCGCAGGTAGCCGCCGGCGACCGAGGAGAGCAGCGAGGCGGCGAACACCAGGACGCCGGAGAGCCACATCGCCGCCGCGGTCGCGGCGAAGACCTCTCTACCCGAACCTGCGGAGCTCCACGCCAGCAACGCGGCACCTCCCGCGGTCAACGGGTACTGGAGGAACGGCGCCCCGGGGTACCGGAGCTCCGACTCGAAGTACGACGGCACCAGGGTCATCGACTTCCCGAACGCGACGTGGAGCACGAACCCCATGACCGCTAGCACCGTCTGCGTCCTCGCCGGAGCCCCGAGGACGGCCGCGAGGGTCCAAGCGACGAAGAACGTCGCACCCGTCGTGACGTAGAGTCGGGAGGCACGCTCCACGGATCTCGTCGCACTGTCCATGGCCGACGGAGGGACGCGGCTGAGTTAAATCCGGACGGTGTAGACGCTGGACTACACGGTGGAGGCCGGCGTACGGGAGGCGAACAGGTTCGGCGAAGCAACCACGTCGCTTCCCTGCAAAGCTCTCGACAGAGGCATGTCGAGCACGAACTGCACCTACAGAGGCCGTCGCCGAGTACCGCGTGCTGAAGGAGCTCGGGCGCGAGCGAACTCTACGCAGGGGGGTAAACTATATGCCAGAGGAGCCTTCGTTTGATACCATGCCACAGGGGGAGCCGCACTCCGACGGTTCGGAGGACGTGCCGTGGATACAGGAGCTCTACGACCGGATATGGCTGATAGGTCTCTCGGCACTGGTGTTCTTCTTCGTGATGTACGTGGGATGGGGTCTGTACGACGTCTTCACGACGCCGGGAGGGAGCCCATGACGTCGCCGCTGAAGCCGCCGGAAGGCAACTGGTGGGACGTACCCGTCGACAGACGCGAGACCATCTACCTTGGCATCGCCGGACTGTGGTCGCTCGTCCTTTTCGGATGGATGAGCCTGTACACACGTATCGGCGACCAGAACCCCATCGGCGACACCTACCGCGTCGGACGGGAGGAGTACCAGCAGCAGTTCTCGGAGTACCGCGAACGAGCTACGGAGACGGAGGACGGCAGGATAGTGCCGCCGGACGAGGACGTATACATCGCGGCGTTCCAGTTCGGCTGGCAGGGCATGCCCCTCCAGCTCGAGACCGGCACCCGCTACCGCATCCACCTCAGCAGCCTCGACGTACAGCACGGCTTCAGCATCCGGCCGGAGGACAACCTGACGAAGCAGGCGAACCTGCTCGTGCTGCCGGGCTACGAGTTCGTCATCGACATGGAGTTCGATGAAGCCGACACCTACCACGTCGTCTGCAACGAGTTCTGCGGCGTTGGCCACCGTAGTATGCACGGGACCATCGAGGTGGTGGAGGCATGATGGGGCTTTTCACCAACGACTACGACGAAGACGGCTTCCGCACCTGCAGCGTCACAGGCCTCGACATCCACCGGAGCGCGGAGAACCACGTCAAGCTGTTCGGCCTCACCGCCGTCATCGCGCTCGTCGTCGGAGGTTTCTTCGCCCTAACAGTCGCCCTCACCCGCTGGGAGCTCGTCGGCCTGCTCGACCCCGAGGCGTTCTACACCCACCTAAGCATGCACGCCTGGAACCTCCTGGTGTTCTGGATGGTGTTCATGGAGATAGCCATCCTCTACGTCGGCGGACCCATGGTGCTCGGCCGCAGGCTGCCGTTAACCAAGCTCGCGAAGGCCGGATGGGGACTGATGGCCGCGGGCGCCCTAACCATCAACTACGCCATCTGGACGACGTCGCCGCCCGACAGCGCACCCCTGCTGACGGCGTACGCGCCTCTCGAAGTGCCGGCCGCGTTCTACGGCGGAGGTATCGTCTTCCTCGTCGGCGCCACCGTCGCCGCGCTGCCGTTCTTCGTCGCCATCTGGAAGCACTACCGGAGCAACAGCGGCAGCATGCCGCTCGTCGCGTTCGGAGCGTTCGCCACGGCTATAATCGCGGTGCAGGCGATACTCGGCGGCATCGCGGTCTTCACCTACGCGTTCCTCTGGCGGATAGAGGTGCTGGAGTCGATAGACGCAGCAGTCTACAGGCAGATGTTCTGGACCATCGGCCACGGCACCCAGCAGATAAACCTCGCCGCCATGGTCACCGTCTGGTACTTCCTCACCCACGTCGTCGGAGGCGCCGAGGTCTTCAGCGAGAAGGTCAGCCGCACCGCCTTCGTGCTCTACGTTTTCTTCATCAACCTCGGAGCCGCACATCACCTCTTGAGCGACCCCGTGGTCTCCGCGGAGTGGCGGATATTCAACGCGTCTTACGCGTTCTACGGCGCAGCGTTCGCGAGCATGATACACGCGTTCGCCATTCCAGCAGGTTTGGAAGCCGGGCGGAGGAAGCGCGGGCTCGGCCGCGGCCTGTTCGGCTGGCTGACGAACGGACCCTGGCGCAACCCCATCTTCAGCGCGACGGTGTTCAGCATCATCCTGTTCGGCTTCCTCGGCGGCATCACCGGCGTCGTCATGGGCCAGCTCCAGCTCAACATGAACTGGGTCAGGACGATGGCTACCGTGGGACACTTCCACGGCACGGTCGCCGTCGGAACCACGCTGGCGTTCATGGGTCTCGTCTACTTCGTCGTCAGGACGATGTTCATGAAGCAGCTGGCGTTCCCACGGCTCGCGTCGTTCCAGCCGTACTTCTACGCCGGCGCTATGGGAGTAGCCACCCTGATGCTGATGTACACGGGCATACTGTTCGGCGTCCCCCGCCGGGTACACTCCGTCGTCAGAGAGGTCCCGGGCACCGACTGGAGCATAGCTGCCGCGAGCCCGCTGTTCGCGATATTCGGGGTGTTCGCGGTGCTCGCCATCCTCGCCGGCACCATCTTCGCGGCCGTCGCCGTCCTGTCGCTCCTGATAGGAAAGGACGTGGAGGAGGGAGGTAACGCCGACCTCGTGCCGGACGGCGGGCTCGACGGCGGCGACGAACCCGTGCACAAGTACGACGTACGCGGCACCTTCGCGCTGACCATGGTGTTCATCGCGACGTTCGTCGCCGTATACGTCCTGAACTGGTACGTGCTAGGGCAGCTCTGGCAGATAGGTCCCTGATGAGCGGAGCGAGAGACGCGCTCACCTGGACCCGCGACGCCCTCGGCTCCGCGTGGAGGGACTTCCTCAGCATCTACTACGCCAACAGCCCGACCTGGAGGGTGTTCAAGAGCGGCGGGCTCGCTTTCTTCGGCTTCTTCTGCTGGGCGGCCAGCAACCTCCTCCTCAGCCTCCGGCCCGGCTGGACGTTCCTGTACTACGTCATGGCGTACGGCTTCCTCCTCATCCCCTACGGCCCCTTCACCCACATCGTCGTCGTGCCGCTCGCGATACGGTGGCGCAGGAGGGCATCGGGCACGCGGAACACCCTGGGGAAGAAGATGTCGAAGATCAACATCTCCGTCTTCATCGTGGCGGTACTGGTCGTAGGGACTATGGCGCCGGGGGTCATGATACTGGACTTCAGCTCCGTCACGACCGGCGACAGCCCGGACGTCGACCCCGAACTCGACTGCGAGCGCGTCGAGGGAGAGGTGTCCTGCGCGCTCTCCGACGAACCAGGCATCGAACGCGTCGTCGTCCTGTCCGCCGGCGAGCAGGTGACCGTGCTCACGGAGCCGCCGTGGAACTTCACCGTGCCAGAGGACGACCTCGTGCAGGTGAGGGACTCCCTCAGGATGGAGGTCGAAGTTCAGGACGCCGACGGCCACACCCTCAGGACCTTCAGGGAGAGGTTCTACGTCGAGTAGCGCCGGCGGACGACTAACCTCTCCGCTCGGATACGAACTCCCGCAGCGCAGTCCTGTGGCACGGCTTCTCCTCGGTGTTCTCGTAACACACGAGGTAGACGCTGCGACCGCTCTCCAGCTGCTCGACGACGCGTTCCACCGCCGGCGTCGCCTCCTCCGACTCCACGAGGTGGTCGAGGTAGCGGTCTTCGAACGACATCTCGCTCCAGACCTGCCGGTGGGCTTCGGCATCGTCCACGCCTTCCTCGACGAGCTCCTCCTTCCTCCGCTGGAACTCGTCCAGTAGCGCTTCCGGTGGCGCGACAGCGGGTTCGTTGTCGTCGACGGCTCCGTGGAGCCAGGGCGTCGGCCGCCTGACCACTCCCAGCAGCAGGGCGTCTCCGGTGTCGACCAGGTCGTGCTGGAGCGCCGCCACGTAGGTGTCGTCAAGCACCGCGTCCTCCATCTCTACATCTCCCTCGCGCTGTTGACGACGACTAGCACGCTGCTCGAAGCCATCGCGAGCGCCGCGTACAGCGGGTTGATGAAGCCGGCGACCGCGAGCGGTAGCGCGACGGCGTTGTAGGTGAACGCCCACGCGAGGTTCTCCCTTATCCTCCGGCGGGTCTTCTCCGCTATCTCGAAGACCGCGTCGACGTCACCGAGGTCGTCGGTGGTGACGACGGCGTCGGCGGCGTCCGCCGCCAGAGCCGCGCCGCCACCCATCGCGACACCGACGTCCGCCGCCGCCAGCGCCGGAGCGTCGTTGACGCCGTCACCCACCATCGCCGTATCTCCGTCCGCGCTGAGCCTGCGCACCGTCTCCGCCTTCGCCTCAGGAGGCACCTCGGCGTACACCTCGTCGACCTCGGGGTAGCGTTCGAACTCCCTCGCCGCCGCTCGGCTGTCTCCCGTCAGAAGGACGGTGCGTGAGCCGTCGAAACCGTCCAGCGCCTTCCTCCAGCCCGGGCGCTCGGAGTCACCGACCCGGACGACGTCCCGGGGTTCGCCGTCGACGGCGACGACGACGGGTACGTCTCCGGCGTCCCGTGCAGACTCGACCCCGGCACGGAGCTCTCCGCCGAGGCTCCAGTCCACTCCGTCGAAGCCTTCCGGCGCACCTACGTCGACCCGTCGGCCGTCGACGGTGGCGGAGACGCCGCGGGGATAGCTCTCGAATCCGGCGACCTCGCGGTCTCCGTCGGCGTGTCTCGCGAGGGCTTCGGCGACGGGGTGGCCCGACAGCGTCTCGACCTCTGCGGCGAGAGACAGCGCCTCAGCGTCCTCGTACCCCCGTACCTCCATCTCCCCGGTGGTGACGGTTCCGGTCTTGTCGAACACCACTGTGTCCGCGTCCCGGGCGCGTTCGAAGACCGAGGCGCCGGTCACGACGACCCCTCGTTCTAGACTCTCCCGTACGCCGGCGGCCACGGCGAGCGGCGTCGCGAGCCCGAGCGCGCACGGACAGCTGACGACGAGCACGACGAGCCCCGACAGCAGGGCCTCGTCGAACGCGTTGCCGGAGTAGAGGTGGTCGGAGGCGACTCCGACGCCGATGACGAGCACCAGCGGCACGAAGACCGCGGCGAGCGCGTCGGCGACACGCTGGCCCCCGGGTCGGGCGCTCTGGAGCTCCCAGAGCGCGTCCACGACCTCCTCGACGGTGCCGTCCGCGTCGTCGTCCACCTCGACCTCTACGGAGCCGTCGACGGCGACCGCCCCGCCGACGACCCGGTCGCCTTCCTCCCGCGACGTGGGGATGGGTTCGCCGGTGACGAGGCTCTCGTCGAAGCTCGCTTCACCGCCGGAGACGACGCCGTCGGCCGGCGCCCTGTCGCCCTCCCGCACCACCACCGTCTCGCCGCCCTCGAGCTCCTCTACGGCCACCTCGCGGACCCCGTCGTCGGACTTCACGTGGGCGTGCTCCGGCCGGACGTCGACGAGGTCACCGAGCTTCTCCGTCGCTTCGTGCTTCACCTTCGACTCGTAGAGCCCTCCGATGCCGGAGACCATGACTATCGCGACGCTGACGTCGAAGTAGACGTGGCCTTCGCTGGCGGTGACCGCGACGACGCTGTAGAGGTAGGCGGAGACGGCGGCTGTCGCTAGCAGGAGGTTGGTGTTCGGATGTCTCGTCCCGAGGGAGACGACTGCGCCACGTAGCATCGGACGGCCGGTGTAGAACAGGACCACTCCCGCCGCGGCGGCGAGGACGGCGAGCGGCAGGTAGTAGCCCGCGGCGGAGGAGCCGTAGAACAGTGGTCCGGGAGCGAAGCCGACGTAGGAGGGATAGAGGTAGAAGATGTACCAGGGCATCAGCAGCATGGTGAAGAACCCTCCGACGACCAGCCGGAGCTTCTCGCTCGACAGGTCGTCGAGACCGTCGCGTTCCTCGTGGACAGAGTAACCCCGTCCCCCGACGGCGTCGCGGATATCTTCCGGCGACGTCTCCTCGGGGTCGTACACCGCTCTCACGGCGTCTGCGGCGTACGAAGCCTGGGCGTCCCGTACTCCGTCGTGACTCCGGGCGCGGCTCTCCAGGTAGATCTCGCAGGTGCTGCAGTGCATGCCGTCGACGTGGAAGTAGGTGGTCTCTCCGTTGACGGACTCCACCGGTTCGCTTCCTCCTTCCTCCGGCGCTTCGTCCAGCGCCTCGTCGACGTTGAGGCAGCCGCGGCAGCAGTAGAGAGCGTCGGCGTCCTCCACGGGGTCGTCGGGGAGGGGTAGGCCGCAGAGGCTGCATCCGGAGGAGGACAGTGTCGTCACCTACCTGTGGTTGGTCTGCGTCGTCATATAACCTTTCCACGGAGAGCGGCTACCGGGTTCGGGGGCGGTCCGGGGCTCAGAATCCACCCCGTTCGTAGCCTACTCGGGGTCGGGGTCGTAGATGTCTGGTCGGGGTTCTCCGTCGACCTTGAGGACGGCGAGCCGACCCTTCCGGACGACGCGGGAGAGGGCGTGGTCGACGAGCTTGATGGGTCCCGGCACCGGTGTCTCTATCTCGGCTGCGGTCACAGTTCCGGGTGCGACGGGCACGGTCTCGACGTACCTGTCGGGTGCGCTGGTGAGGTCGCCGTCTCTGTACAGGGTCTCCCAGACGTTGCCGATGGCGTGCCAGGAGCTGATGAGGTTGGGGCCGCCGTTCGACAGGTACAGCCTGATGCGTTCGTCCTGTTCGACCTGTATCCTGCCGTGGTCCCCGCCCTCGGTGAACCTGCCTTTCTCACCGTTGACGAGCACGTATGTCGGCTCCTCGTTCACCGCGGTGTCGAGGTTCCACTCGTGGTGGCCGTCTTCTCCGGTGTCTCCGGTGGTGTAGACCTCGTGCTGACCCATGTATATCTCGCGGTCGACCTCCGGCAGACCCTCCTCGGGTTCCACGAGGATGGCGCCGAACATGCCGGCGCTGATGTGGTGGTCCATGTTGGGGACCGCGCAGTGGTAGATGTGGACGCCGGGGTACTGGGGACTGAACTCTATCTCTGCGCTCTCGCCCGGTCCTATGGTGGTGTCGCTTGCGCCTCCACCTGGTCCGTAGACAGCGTGGAAGTCGATGTTGTGCGGGTACTTGCTGTCGATGTCGTTCTCCAGCGTCAGATGGACGGTGTCGCCCTTTCGGACGCGGACCATCGGCCCTGGCACCTGGTCCTCGAACGTCATGTACTCGAACGTGACCCCGGGTTCGATCTCCGCGACGTAGTTGCTGCACGACATCGTTATCTCGTGATGTCGCGGCTCGTCCCAGTCGACGGGGTCCGGTACGTCAGTGGGGTCGGCTGCTATGGTGTCCAGGTCGGGGGATTTCGCCTCCGCTAGGCCGTCGTCGCCGGATCCTCCTCCATAGTCTCCGCCGCTTTCACCTCCTTCCTCCGGAGTCTGTCCCTGTCCGCTGTCGAGGCAGCCGGACACCGTCGCGGTAGCTCCCGCCGCCCCCAGCATCTTCATGGCCTGTCGACGGTCGAGGTTCCTCCGATCGAGCATTCTCATTTTCTCTTGCCTCCATCTACACCTACGTCACATGGGGTGATAT
>CAZXNG010000016.1:7803-11419 GCA_964642065.1 uncultured Halobacteriales archaeon | reverse complement strand
TGTGCACGACGATGTACGAGGACGGCCGGAAGACCGGCGGCTACGAGGACGACATAGAGGTCGTCGAGATCACCGAGCTGCTCGCGGAGGCGCTGGAGGTCGAGGAGAAGGCGCAGGTCGCGGGCTGAGCGCTTCTTCGTTACTACTCCTGACCCGCCATCTTCCTCAGCCGCTCTTCGCCGTTCTCCGGCCCCCGTGCTATCAGTCTGTCTCCGGCGTGGACCTCGGTGTCCCTGTCGGGGCTGTAGACCCAGCCGTCGTCCTCCCGATGGATGGCCATCACGAACATGCCGGTGTCGGCTTCGACGAGGTTCTCGCCGAGGGTGCGGCCGTCTAGCTCGCTGCCGCCGCCGACCTTCACCCGGACTATCTGTTCGCTGGACTCGTTCATCGCCTCCGACAGCACGGGATGTAGGTCCATCTCCCGGCGGGCGGTGTCGGCTATCTCGAGCGCGGCGTCGGTGATGACCTCGCTGGATATCGCGAGATGGATGAGGCCGCGCAGCCTGCCCGGGTCGTCGACGTGGGCGGCGCTCTCCAGCACCCACTCCTCGAGATCCTGCTTCATCCGGTCGGTCTGGCTCTCCAGCGCCTCGACCTCGCCGGCTATCTCCTCGCTCTCGAACAGCGCGGCGCTGTAGGCGAGGCCGACGGCGAGCTCGCTGACGTTCTTCATCTCCACGACGGTGGCCATCGCACGGTCGAGGTCCTCGATGTCGCTGCTCTCCATCTCCACGGGTTCGTACTCCCGACGGGTCGCCATCTCGTAGAACCGTTCGACTCCGACCTCGGGTCCTTCGCCGAACAGGACGTCGCCCCTGAGCACCTGTTCCTCGCGGTCGGGGCCGAATATCCAGTCGACGTCGCGTTTGATGGCGACGACGTGAACCCCGGTCTCGGTCTCGAGGTTGATGTCCTCCAGCGTCCGCCCCTCCATCTCGCTCTCGGGGTCGACTTCGGCGCGCACCACGACCTCCTTCGCCTCCGGCAGCGCGCTCCGGAACTCGTCCGGCAGTCCGACGTCGCGGGTGAGCACGCTGGCGATGTCGTCGGCGGCGTTCGCTATCTTCTCCGCCGCGGAGACTATCTGGAATATCCCCGTCAGCTGCTCCGCCTCCTGTGGCTTCCTCGCGGCGAGCATCAGCGCCATGTGGGCGTGGTACCGGAGGACGTTCATGTGCTGCTCGAGGTCGAGCACCTCCTTCGCTATCTCGTGGTTCCTGTAGAGCACCGCGGAGTACGCGAGGTCCACCATGAGCTCGCTGGTGTCCTTCATCTCGACGACGATGTCCTTCACGCTCCGGGGTTCGTAGGCGATGCCCTCGTCCGCGTCGGTCATTAGACCTATACTTTACCGAAAGCGAGGTTAAATCTTTGGAGGGTCTGACGGAGGCTCTGGACGTGTAAGCAAGAGTTTTAGTCGGCGCGGCTTTCAGACCAACCAGATGGACAGCGCGCTCCTGGAGGACGTAGCGGAGGTCTACCGGGAGTCCATCGGAGTGCTCGCCGTCTCCCTCGCAGCAGGGCTCTTCGCCGGCTCCGTCCTCGGCACCGAAGGGATGACGGAGGCGTTCGAACGGTACCCCGGCCTGCTCCTCCTGCTGCCGGCTTTCCTCGCCACCCGTGGCAACGTATACGGCTCCCTCGGGGCGCGCATCAGCAGCGGTATCCATCAGGGACTGGTGCCGCCGCGTTTCGAACGCGACCGGCGGCTGGCGAACGCCGTCGCCGCCTCCGCGGTCAACGGGGTCTCGATATCCGTCTTCATCGGCTTCGCCGCATGGGCGGTGCTCGTCCTGCTGGGGCGTCCGGTGACTCCGCTGCCGGAGCTCGTCGGCGTGACCCTGGTCGCCGGACTGCTGACCTCCGTCGTGATGATATTCGGCATGCTGCTGCTGATCTTCGCCGGATACAGACGCGGCATCGACCCCGACAACGTCGTCGGCCCCATAGTGACGACCTTCGGAGACGTCTTCGGGGTGCTGTTCCTCTACGCCGGCGTCGTAGCCGTCTCGGGGGTGACCTGAGGTGGAGGGCTCGCTCGACAGCTGGAGCACGCGCTCCATCGTCGCGACGATGATGCCTCTTCTCGTCGTCCTGTCTCTGGCGGAGATGGTGTCGGGGTTCGTGCTCGAGGACCTCAAGCAGACGTTCGTGACCTACCCCACACTCCTGGTGCTCGTGCCGGTGATGATAGGTATGGGCGGGAACCTCGGCGCCATCATGTCCTCGCGTCTCTCGACCGCCCTCCACCTCGGGACGCTGGAGTTCCGCGCTTCGGACCCAAGTATCCAGAAGAACGTGCTCGCGGTGGTGTCGCTCGGCGCCACCCTGTTCACGGTGCTCGGCGTGGCCGCGTGGGCGCTCTCCCGCGTACCCTTCGTGGAGGTAGGTGGAGGGGTGAGCTTCGTCGACAGCCTCGTGATATCCGTCGTCAGCGGTATGGCGTTGACGGCGTTCGTCGTCTGCCTCAGCCTCGCCGCGACGTACGCGAGCTATCGGCTAGGCGTCGATCCCGACGACACCACGATACCCGTGGTGACGAACCTCTGCGACATCCTCGGCGTCGTCGTCCTCAGCGCGGTCTCCCTCGTAGTGCTCTAACCAGCCTCCCCCGTCTTCTGCGGTCACCCCGTGAAAGCCGACTGTCCTGTGATGTCCTCGCCGAGTATCAGGCTGTGGACGTCGTGGGTGCCCTCGTAGGTGTAGACGGTCTCGAGGTTCGCGAGGTGGCGCATCGGCGGATGGTCGAGGGTGATGCCGTTGCCGCCGAGCATCTCCCGCGCGGTGCGTGCGACCCGTCGGGCGGCGCGGGCGTTGTGTCGTTTCGCCATCGACACCTGCTGAGGCCGCATCCTGTCGTCCTCGACGAGGTCGGCGAGCCTGTGTACCAGGAGGTTGGACGTCGAGACCTGGGTCGCCATCTCCGCTATCTTCTCCTGCTGCATCTGGAACCCCGCTATCGGTCGACCCCACTGCTCGCGCTCGCCGGCGTACTCCACCGCGCTCTCGAGGCAGTCGCGGGCTGCGCCGACCGCGCCCCAGGCGACGCCGTAGCGCCCCTGTGTGAGACAGGACAGAGGCCCGCGCATGCCCTCGACTCCCGGCAGCACGTCCTCCTCGTCTACGTGGACGCCGTCGAGGTGTATCTCGCCGGTGGAGGAGGCGCGCATCGACAGCTTGCCCTCTATCTCGGGTGTCTCGACGCCGTCGAGGTCGGTGTCGACGAGGAAGCCGCGGACGGCGTCGGCTTCGGTGTCGCGCGCCCAGACGAGCGCGACGTCCGCTACGGGGGCGTTGGTTATCCAGGTCTTCGAGCCGGTGAGCCGGTAGCCGTCGGCGTCGGCGTCGGGCTCCGCGGTCGTCTCCATCGACGCGGGGTTACTGCCGTGCCCGGGTTCGGTCAGCCCGAAGCAGCCTATCTCGTCGCCGCTGCCGAGCTCCGGAAGATGTTCTCCCTTCTGTCTCTCGCTGCCGAACTCGTGGATGGGGTACATCACCAGGGAGCCCTGGACGCTCGCCGCCGAGCGTACGCCGCTGTCTCCGGCTTCGAGCTCCTGAAGCACGAGGCCGTACGACCTGTGGTCGACGCCTGCGAGCCCGTAGCCGTCGACGG
>CAZXNG010000016.1:0-7703 GCA_964642065.1 uncultured Halobacteriales archaeon | reverse complement strand
AGCACGAGGCCGTACGACCTGTGGTCGACGCCTGCGAGCCCGTAGCCGTCGACGGTTGGGAGGTAGAACCCGAGCTCCCCCATCTCGCGGAGCAGCTCCCTCGGCAGCTTCCCCTCGGTGTACCAGTCCGATATCTCCGGCCGGACGCGGTCGTCGACGAACTCCCTCGCGGTGTCCCGTATCCGCCTTTGCTCCTCCGTGAGGTCGGATTCGTGGTCGAGGTAGTCGTACTCCATGGGCTACCTTACGAGGGACGGGAGTTGGTTCTGTCGGCTGCCGGGAAATACCCGATTGCGAGAGGAGAGGTCAGGGGACGAAGACGACGGCTGCTACCGCTGTGACGAAGTCCTCTCCGTCGCCTTCGGCTTCGGCGTACAGCTCGAACCCCTCCGACGGCTCGTCGTCGAGGAGGTCGATAGCGAGATTCCGCGAGAAGCCGGGTTCGGGTGCCCGGTCGCCGACGCCGCTCTTCTCTACGAAGTAGCCGTGTCCCTCCGAGGGACGAGCCGCGCCGACCGCAGCGGCCGCCTTCTCGGTGCTCGCGGTGGAGGCGCGGCTGAGTACTGCGTGTACGACCTGTCCCTCGTCGAGCGCCTCTACGCCTTCGGAGCGCGGCACGCGTTCGGCGTCGGGCGGGTAGACGCTGCTGACGCCGACGAAGTTGTAGGGTGCGACGCCTGCGTCGCGGAGCGCTAGCTCGAACGACGCGAGCGCGTCGGGGTGGCGTCCCACCCCCTCCACGGTGAAGACGCGGGAGGGCACGTACATCCGTCGTGTGGTAGCCGGTGGACGCCGAAAACAGTTGCCTATCGCGGTCGTCGACCGGAGGAGGCGTCGACCGATAGAGCTCGTCCGGCGCTCAGGTGTCTCAGTCGGGGCTCCAGCCGCGTTCCTCGCGGAGGAGCCGGGCGACTATCTCGCCCGTCGCCCCCCATATCGTGTGTTCGCCGTGGTGGAAGTAGTGTAGCTCCGCGCCCGCGTACTCACGGCGCTCGTGTATCCCGGGGTCGACGAGCTCGTCGAGCTTCGCGACGAATACGGCGTCGACCTCCTCCTGCTGGACCTCGAAGTCGTAGGGGTAGGGTATCTCCGCGAGATACGGACGGATGCGGAACCCCGTCGTCGTGAGGACGTCGTCGAGCCTGCGACGGACGTCGGCGTCGACCGGTGGAACGCCGACCTCCTCGTGCAGCTCCCGCAGCGCGGTGTCCTCGAGGTCGTCGTCCTCCGGCTCCATCCCGCCGCCGGGGAAGCTGACCTCGCCCGCGTGACGGGAGAGGTGGTCGGCTCTACGCGTCAACAGCAGCGCCTCCTCCCCGGACTCCACCGTCAGCCGCGGGACGACGACGGCGCTCTCGCTGAGGTCGCCCTCGTCCTCCTCGTCGCCCTGGTCTTCTGCCCCTCCTTCGTCCGTCTCTCCTTCGGTCACGTCGCTATTCCGCGTCGGAGTCGTCGTCCTCCTCTTCCTCGGGTTCGGCGTCGGCGTCGTCTCCCACTTCGTCCTCGTCGGGTGCGAGTTCCCGTATCTCTTCCCGCGGCACTACGCGGAAGCCGTCTTCGTCGACGACTGCGGCCTCCACGGCGTCGACCTCGCTGTCCTCTTCGCTCTCTATCAACGACCTCAGCCCGAGCTCCAGGCCTTCCTCCGTCGACAGGCCGTCCTCGTACCCGTCTTCGAGTATCTCCTCCACCTCTGCGCGGCCCTCGCCGATGCCCGCGGCCTTGTAGCCGATTATCGCGCCGCTGGGTTCGCTCTCGACGAGAGCGGGTTCGCCTCGGGTGAATCCACCGATGAGGAGGGCGCATCCGAACGGTCGGGTGCCGCCGTACTGCGTGTACTGCTGGATGTGGTCGCCGAGCGCCTTCGACAGGGTGTCGGTGTCGAGGTCCTCCTCGTACATGTAGGTGTTGCGCTGGCTCTCGAGGCGGGCGAAGTCCACGAGCTGTCGGGCGTCGGCGACGTGTCCGCTGGCCGCCACCGCGATGTGGTCGTCGACCTGGTAGATCTTCTCGATGGAGCCGCTGACGAGGAGGTCGCTGCCGACCCGTTTCTCCGCCAGCAGCACCACGCTCTCGTCGGTCTTTACTCCGACGCTGACGCTGCCGCGTTTCACGGCTTCGCGCGCGTACTCCACCTGGTAGAGGCGGCCGTCGGGTGAGAAGATAGTGCTCCCGCGGTCGTAGGCCATCTGCTCGTTCTGCTGCATGGAGGAAGAAGGACGTTTGGCGTCTTGAATCTGTTGATGGCGGAGGTATTCGGACGGACGGTTGGACGCGACGGTGGCGTCGTGCAGGCCCGGAGGCGAAGACGTTAAGTGCGGGAGAGAGCAACTCTTCCACATGGCTTCAGGAGAACGCTCGGGCGGGCTCATGTCGTCCGCCGGCCTCGTACGTTACTTCGAGAACGAGGACCGACGGGCTATATGGATCGACCCCAAGACCGTCGTCGCGTTCTGCATAGTTCTCGGCGTCATCGTGCAGACGCTGAACTTCATGATAACCGGTGGAAGCTAGTGGTCGGTCGGACGCGGAGAGCATCCTTACCTCACCGCGACCTTCTGCGTAGATAGATGAGTCAGGAAGGCCTCGGGTCGAGGGGTAGACGACTGTTCCTCGTATCGGCGGCCTCCGTACTTTCCGTCGGCTCCGGCTGCGTCCACCGTGAGGAGTCGTCACCTGTCGAAGAGGGTCGGAAGGACGAAGGCGGAGGTAGGGATGCGCCGGACGAGCTTCCGTACTCCACCTTCGACGTTATACACGTGGAGGAGGGCAGCTTAGTGGCGTTCGAGATGGTGGACCACTGGCACTTCCACCCCATCGAGGTCGAGGTCAACGGCGAGCTACCCGTCTGGTTCCGCGCCGACCTGTCCCAGGTCGAGGACTCTCCCTCCGTAGACCTCGACGGCACCCACGACGTGGAGATGGAGGTCGTGTCAGGGGACGGTTCCGTCTTCTCCGTGGAGGAGTTCGAAGAAGCACCGGGAGGTCTGGTAATAGAGGGTGACGACGCGGGTGAGGTCGACGTCGTCTTCGTGGTGGTCGACGGCTCCGGCGCCGTAGTCTATCGGACCGAACCGGTACCGCTCCGTGTGGAGAGCAGATAGCGGGTGTGTCTTGCAAACAATTAAGCACGACCAACCCGTCAGTAACCCCATATGGACGTAGTGCAGGCGAGCAACAGGTGCGAGTCGGTGGTCGACGCCATCAGCCAGGCCGTCATAACCGACCGCGAGTTCCTCGAGACCGTCTTGCTCGGCGTGCTCGCACGAGGACACGTCCTTCTGGAGGACGTGCCGGGCACGGGTAAGACGTTGACCGCCAGCAGCTTCGCCGACGCCCTCGGGCTGTCGTTCAGCAGGATACAGTTCACTCCCGACCTGCTGCCGGCGGACATCACCGGCAGCCACATCTTCAACGAGAAGAAACAGAGGTTCGAGTTCAACAAGGGACCTATCTTCGCCAACGTCGTCCTCGCCGACGAGATAAACCGGGCTCCGCCGAAGACGCAGGCGGCACTGCTCGAGGCGATGGGTGAGAAGCAGGTCACCGTCGACGGCGAGACCCGCGACCTGCCTCGGCCGTTCTTCGTCATCGCCACCCAGAACCCCGTGGAGCAGGAGGGTACGTTCCCGCTTCCGGAGGCGCAGATGGACAGGTTCATGATACAGACCAGCCTCGGCTACCCGACCTACGACGGCGAGGTCGAGATAATCCGACGCCGCGCCAGCAGGAAGGCGACGGAGCCCGGCGTCGACCGCGTCTGCACCACCGAGATGGTGAGGGAGATGCAGGGGGTGCCGGAGACCGTACACATCGACGAAGCCGTCATCGAGTACCTCGTCCAGATAGCCCGGGAGAGTCGCGAGGACCAGCGCGTGAAGACCGGCGTCTCCCCGCGTGGTACGCAGAGGCTTTTCGAGGCGTCGCGCGCCATCGCGACGCTGCGCGGTCGGTCGTTCGTCAAGCCCAGCGACGTGAAGTCCGTCGCCCACGACGTCATGGCGCACCGCGTCGTGCTCACCGCCGACGCCCGGGTGGACAATGTGGAGCCGGAGGACATCGTCGACGACATCCTCGAAGAGGTCGAGGTGCCGACGGTGCTGAACTACGCGGAGTAGTAAGTTCGAACGGCCCTATTCCGCTCCCGACTCCGGTACTGCAGTCACCTGTAGAGGAACAGCACCAGCAGCATTATCGCCAGCAGCATCAGCACGACGGACTCGAGAGCCCAGTTCAGTCCGCGTCCCATAGAGTACGCGGCGTATCCGCCGCTCGCCGACGCCACCCCCACGAGGACGCTGCCTATCATGTGAGTGAGCTCCGCCCGACGGGTGCCGGCCTGCCGACCCATCTGCTGACCCATCGCGGTCGCGTTCTCCGCGAGATCCCAGACGAGAGCGGCGGCGACGGCGGCTGCTAGCACCTGTGGAGCCGCTGCGAAGTCCGCGCCGACGAGGCCTGCGCCGAAGACCGCGAAAGACGCCAGCATCGACAGCCGCCGCGAGCCCGAGCCGTACAGCGGCGCTACGGCGAGGGCGGCGAGGAAGATGCCGAGGACTCCGGCGCCGAGCGCGATGGTCTCCAGCGCCTGATCCGCGAAACCCAGGCTGTACATAGCTCCGACGCCTGCGCCGCCCACACCGGCGAGAGCTATCAGCCACCCGAACGCGGTGCGATACCGCAGGGCGAGACCGAGGTAGGTGACTAGGAAGCCCGCGCCGGCGCCGGCGACGCCCACCGCCATCTGCGGCGTCTGTGCGAACAACGCGGCGACGCCCGCCGTCGCGGCGACCAAGGTGAAGAAACCGCTGAACGTCGTCGGCCGCCGTATCACCTGTGTAGTGCTTCGTGTGCTCATGTCAGGCCGTCCACTTCTCCGTCGTGTGAGCCAGCACCTTGGCCAGGGGTTTGTCGACCTCCCAGTCCACGACGGGTATCTCCGACTGGTACAGGTCCGACAGCCGTGCGTCTCGCTCCACCCGCGAAAGCCTCCTGCCGGGCGAGTCCGTCATCGTTAGGTCGGGGCTGATGACGCTGACGTTGTTGCCGTGGGCGTCGAGCCGGCGCGCCGTGTCTACGATGTAGTCGTCGGCGAGCGGCGACAGCAGGATTATCTGGGTGCTGCTGTCCAGCCGTTTCTTCAGCTCGTCGAGCTGCTGTTCGTCGAAGGTGTCGCGCGACGGCGGCGCGGGAGCAAGCGAGGGATGCGTCGTCAGAAGCCGCCGCGCCCTTGCCGTGTGCTCGTCGCCCGCGCCGGGCTGCAGCCACGTGAACTCGCGGCCGATGACGGCGAAGCCCACGCTGTCGCGGCTCGCCTGCAGCGACATGAACAGCTGTTCGGCGGCGTAGATGTCGTAGGCGACCGCGGAGGGTTCGTCCTCGCCCTGCGACACGTACGACTCCTTCCGGGCGTCGAGCACCAGCATCACCTTCGCCGACCGCTCCTCGCGGAACTTCAGGGTGATGAACTCTCCGGTGCGGGCACGGCGCTTCCAGTCGATGCGGCTGATGCTGTCGCCGCTCTGGTACTCCCTGGTTCCGTGGAACTCGACGCCGCTGCCGCCCTGATCGGTGAGCACGCGGCCGGTGTACTGGCTCGCCTGCTTCCGGAGCTCGACGTCGTCGAAGTCGCTGGCGCAGTCTATGACCGTGTCGCAGTACGCGGTGGTCTCGACCTCGACGCTTCCGCTGATGTTACGGGCTATCACCGTCGACGGCACGAAGCTGTGGCGGCCGCGTTTCGCGACGACGGTGTAGCTGAAAGTCGTACTGCCTCCAGGCCGTAACGTGGTCGCGTGCCGCGGCGTGCCGCGTTCGACGGACAGCGTCGGCGGGACTCCGTCGACGTACCGGAGGTCGGCGAGCACTCCGCCGACGTTCTTCACCGTGACCTCGACCTCGACCTCGCTGCCGTGGGACGGACCCTTGTCCCCTACCTCTCGCTCGACCTCGACGTCGACCTTCGGCTTCCCGGTGATGTTGGGGTAGGCTACGAAGCCGACGCCGACCGCCGCCATCAGAAGCATCAGCGGTCGGTCGGCGAGAGCCCCCGCGCCCCCCGAGAGCAGTGTCAACACAGCCACGATACGCCAGCGGTTGGTGCGGACGACGTTGTCGTAGTCGTCGGTCAACCTACCTCCTCCTCTACGTCGCTACGGCTCCATATCTCCTCGATGGTGCGGTTCACGGACTTCTCGAAGGTGGAGGAGCCGAACGGCACCAGCGACGTGAGAGGTGGAGCCGGTGCTCCACGGCCGCCCAGCAGCGACGCAGCGTAGCTGGAGCTAGTCCAGCTCCCCGACTCTATCCTCTCTCTGGCTTCGGGTTTCGAGAGGCCTTCCTTGACCATCACCGCTACCGCCGCCCCCCGAAGCCGTTCCTTGATTTCCTTCCTGCTCTCCCGCGTCGACTTCCTGAACGCGAACCCCTCGGCTTCCTCTATCAACGCGTCGAAGTCGTCGCCGGGCACCGGTACGTCCTCGACGTCCTCGGCGTTCGGGGTTCCGACCTGCTGTATCTTCGTCACACGGCCGTGGTAGGCGAGCACGAGCGCCACGAACACGCCGAGCGCCGCGACCGGAGCCACGACCAAGTAGTCGTACTCCAGCTGGTTCTGGAGCTGTCCGATGGGGAGGAAGCCACCGGACATGGCTCCCGTCGCCATGCCTGCTGCGAGGAGGAGTACGACTGCGCCGGTGACCAGCGTCAGGTACTTCGCTATCCGTAGAATGGCTCGCAGTACCATACCTCGGTTCAGGCGGCCTCCCTCGTAGCGGGAGCGTCGGTCGACTGTACGGCTTCACCCTTCCCGGGCTCCATCGCGGACTCGGTGGACTCGACGGGTTCGGAGTCGAGCTTCTCCATCGCCTCGAGGGCGCGCGCCTCCTGTTCCTCGGACACCCCCTGGTCTCCGTACAGAACCTGTTCGAACAACGTGGTTATCGTCCCAACTGCTTCGGGGTTGAGTCCGTCTTCGACGGCGGCTTCCGCGAACTCCTGCGGGGTCTTCGTATGGGGGTCTCTGACGTGTAGCTGCGACACCATCTCGCTCCACGCTCGGTAGACGTCGTTCGAGGTGTCGACGTCGAAGTGGACGTTCGGTGCGACGGCGTCGTCTTTCTCGAACGGCGAGATGCGGGAACGAAGGTCGTACCGTCTGTCGAGGACGTACAGCAGGTAGCCCGCCACCAGCACCGCTGCCAACGCCAGCACGTATATGAGGTAGTCCCAGAGGGTTTCGGTGGCCTGCGAAACGCCCTCACCTCCGCCTCCGGACGTCATGTCTTGCATGTTCTGCATCGACGCGTCTAGCTTGCTCTGCGCCTCCCCCATCGCGTTCTCGAAGTCCATGTTCCCCTGGTCGCTCTGCTCGGGGTCGCTGCTCTGTTCCTCCTGTTCCCCGTCGCCATCCTCCGGAGCCTGGGTCTCCTCCTGTCCGTCGCCGGGACTGGTGTCGGTGACGAGCTCGCGTATGGGTTCCGGCAGGAGTCCCGCGTCGTCCGCGCTGGAGTCCATCGCGGTGTCCAGGCCTGTTGCAGTCGTGCCTACGGCTAGAATCGCTGCCGCCGCCAACACCACCGTCAACAGGCCTCGATAGTTCACTGTCTGTATCTTACTCCCGATGCACTGATATTCTTTCTGGTAGCTGTTATAAGGAGCTACCCGCTGTCATCCAGATGTCTGACGGATACGGCGACGCCGCG
>CAZXNG010000015.1:0-11447 GCA_964642065.1 uncultured Halobacteriales archaeon | reverse complement strand
CGACCGTCACGATACTCGAGAGCGCGACGTTGACGACGTTGTTGCCGACGAGCACTGTCACGAGGAGTCGGTGGGGGTCGTCCCTTAGCTTCCGTAGCATCAAGGCCCTGGCTTCTCCGGTCTCCGCCTGTCCGTCGAACCACTCCTCCGGTAGCGAGAATATCGCGGTCTCCGAGCTCGAGAAGAACGCGCTCAGCGATACGAGCACCGCTACCGACGCCAGCGCAGCAACCGTGGCCGTGGGTATCATACAGGGGATACCGCCACCGTCTCCATGAAAGCTGTGGACGGACGAGAGATCGTCGAGAAAGTACGACGTCCCCGGAATCAGAGTGTCACTCGAGCTCTATCTCGTCCGCGACGTCCATGCGGTTCCAGAAGTTGTAGAGAGCGTACCGGAGGTTGCCGGGTTCGACGTCGACGAACTCCTCTCGCTCCTCCTCGGGGAACGCGTCTCGGACGTTGTATCTGCCGACGCCGTCCTCCGTGTACCTGCGGTCCGCGAGTATCCGGACTCCGTAGTCGTCGGGGCTCCGGATGACGCGGCCGAGCGCCTGCCGGGTCTTCCGTATCGTCGGCGACTCGACGGCGTGCTTCCAGCCGTCTCCGAACCGTTCGTCGTACGCGTCCTGCACCGCGTTCCGTCGTTCGTCGAGGTAGGGGTAGCCTACGCCTACGACGCAGGCGACGCGGGCTACGTCGCCGGGGTAGTCGACGCCCTCCGTCAGGGTGCCCCAGAGGTACGTGAACAGCGCCTTCTTGCCGTCTTCCTCTAGCTTCCGCCGGAGGGGTTCCGCTCGCTCGCCCGACCTATCGAGGAGGAGGTCGACGTCTCCATCCAGCTCGACCTCGCCGTGGTACCGCTCCGCCTCAGACGCGGAGGGGAAGAAGAACAGACTGTTTCCTGGCGTTGTCTCGACCACGTCCTCGACGAACGCCGACACCTCGGCGACGGTCTCGGGGTCGTCGCGGTTACGGCTGAACAGCGGCGGTAGGTCGACGGTATAGGTCTCGCGGCGGTCGCTGGGGAACTCCAGCGGGTACGCGAGCTCCAGCGGATTATGGAGTCCGAGGGTGTCCTCGAGCACGTCGAACGGACGGAGGGTCGCGCTCATCAGCACCGACGAGTGGAGGCCGTCGAACAGGGGCTCCGTGACCTCGCTGGGGACGCAGACGAACAGCTCCAGCCTGCGCTCCAGACCCTCGGCACCACGTCGGACGCCCGCGACCGGCAGGTGTCCGGCGCGACCGGCTTTCCGGAGGTAGCTGTCGACGAATGCGAACGCCGCCAGCGACGGACACTCCCTCCGCACGTCAGAGTCGCCTTCCTTGTACTCTCGCTCGTACTCGTTGTCGAGCTTCGCCGCGAACTTCAGACCGCGCTGGACACGGTCTCGATACTCGTCGGTGTCGGGGAGACGCCTGGACACCTCGTCGCCGTCGTCGTCCGCGATATGTACGTCGTTCCAGCCGGCTCCGGACTCCGCGGCCCCGAACTCCATCTCGGCGTCGACCGCGGACTCGACGGTCTCGCGGAAAAGCGCGAGCGCGTCCCGTAGCTCCTCCTCGCCGTTCTCCACCAGCTCGAGCTCCGCTCGTTCGACGGTCTCCAGCGCGAGGCTCTCGCTGGAGTGGTCGCGGGCGGCGTCCTCAAGGTTGTGGGCTTCGTCGAACACCGCGATTACCTCGTCGGGCGACCTGTCGAGCCACCGGAAGAAGTACTGGCGGACGTCGGGGCTCAGCAGGTGGTGGTAGTTGCAGACGACGAGGTCTATCTCGTCCATCCCCTCCTTCAGCAGCTCGTAGCCGCAGTAACCATGCTCTTCGGCGCGTTCGAAGACCTGCTCCGGCGACCGGACGTCGCTCTTCAGCCAGCTGTGGAAGTCCCGGGTGTCGTCGACGAGGTTTCCGTGGAAGTAGTCGCACATGTTGTTCCGGAGCGCCGAAGCCTCGTCCTCCGCCGCCTCGAGCGCCTCCACATCGGAGCCCGACTCGACGCCGTCGGACTTCATCTCCGCTATCTCGCCCTCGAGCTCCACGAGGTCGTAGGTGTTGTCCCTGAGCGCCTCGCACTCGTCGTACCCCACGTCGAGGTGGCACATCGATGTCTTGCCCTTGAACACCGTCGCGGTGACCC
The DNA here is from genome assembly GCA_964642065.1 of uncultured Halobacteriales archaeon. GTDB lineage: Archaea > Halobacteriota > Halobacteria > Halobacteriales > Halorutilaceae > JAQZDA01. The sequence continues at coordinate 9,310 of CAZXNG010000015.1, read as the reverse complement.
CGGGCTCCATCTGCTTTATCTCACGTGCCTCCTGCACGAACTGCCGCATCTGCTGGTGGACGTTGGTGGTGATGACGACGGCCTTGTCCTCCCGTCTCGCGTGGTCGAGCGCGGGGACCAGCGCCGACAGGGTCTTCCCGGTGCCGCACGCGCCTTCGAAGGCGACGTCGACGCCTTCCTCGAACGCCGCCTCTATCTGCTCCATCGCGTCCTGCTGGTTCGGATATGGTCTCTTCTTCGGGAAGTACTGCTCGAGACTCAAGTGGTATCACCTGACCCCTCCGCGTCTTCACCTGCGCCGTCCTCGTCGTCTTCTTTTCCAGATCCTTCGGCCCCTTGCTCGGGCTCCAGCGGCCTCCACGTCGACCTCTCACGCTGCAGCCTCTTCAGCGTCAACGAGTCCTGCAGCATCTCGTGGACGCGTTCCCGCATCGAGTCCACGTCTCCGAGGTCGTAGTCGACTGCGTGGCCGTCGTTCGACGACACCAGCGACGTCCCCGCGGTGTCGACGGTGAGCGACGCGAGGCTCCACCGTCGCTGGAGCACGGAGGCGGTGCTCGACACCGTCTGCACGCGGTAGTAGGGGACGACGACCGCGGTGCGGCTCCAGAACCCGTTGCGGGTGACGACGTGGTCCTTGCCCTCCTGGTAGCCGCGGTTCCCCCACTTGAGGTGGGCGGCGACGGGGGCGAGAGCGGAGAGAGCGAGCGGGAGGTACCACTGGGGCAGGGAGACGTAGAAGGAGTCAACTGCGTACAGCACCGTGGTGACGGCGACGGCGGCGAGCACGTACCTAACGACATACCTGCGGCGGGCGCGTTTCGGCGGTCGGTCGAGGTCCAGGTCGACGAAGTCCTCGACGCGTCGGGCGAGCGACAGCACGCGCTCCCGCTTCGCCAGCGGCACCGCTACCTCGCTGCCGCCACCGGAGCTCTGGCTGGGGGAGTAGCCCGCGGTATCGACAGCGAGCGTCGAGTACCCGAACGTCCTCTTGAAGACGTCGTCGCTGAACGACACCGTCTGCACCTTGTCCAAGGGTATCGAGCCGCTGTACCTGTTGAACAGCCCGCGTTCGTACAGCAGGGTGTCGTCTCTCCGCGTCAGCCGGAAGTCGTAGTACCGGGTTAGGGTCGTGGCGAACCCGATGAGCCAGAGCACGAAGACGACGGAGACGGCGATGGCGACGGCGGGCAGGACCACCATCTCCGAGACCTGGGTGTCTCCGACTTCGTCGACGGCCTCGAGCTGCTCCGGTGGAACGAGGGAGGAGAGGAACAGCACGCCGGCGATGAGCCTGAGGTCGAGGGAGAACACGCTGACGAGGAGGAGTTCGTGGGGTGAGATCTCGTACAGGGCCTCCACGTCGTCCTCGACCGGAGAGCCGGCCTCGTCGACCGACGGTTCGTCACCTCGCTTCCTCCGCCGGAGATCCTCCTGTAGCTGTCTGGCTTCCGCGGCTCCCAGGTACCGGAGGTCGGCTTCGGTGGCGTCGCCGCCGGCGGTCTCGAGGTTCACCTGCGCGATTCCGAGCGCTCGCTGGACTACGTTCTCGCGGACGTCGACGTTCTGCACCCTGTCGAGAGGTATCTCGCGGCTCCTCCGGGAGACGACGCCGGAGGTGATGTCGATGGTGTCGTCGGTGACCCTGTACTCGAACCTGTTGTAGTACGCGGTGTGCCATCCGCCGACGACAGCGAGGAGTACGAACGCGAGCAGGATAGCTCCGGTGAACGACGCCGGCGCCGCGCCTCCGCCGCCGAACGACAGGAACAGCAGCAGCGCTCCGTACTTCAGGAAGCCCGCTGTGGTTCGGTAGGGGACGGTCAGTGGATGTAGCTTCATCTGATGGCCTCGTCGTGTGGGTCGAAGTCCGATATGGCGGGTTCCGGCTTCATGCTTCAGACGGCGTCTTCGCGGCCGTGCTCTTCCTCTATCGCCAGCTCCTTCAGCTCCTCACGTAGCTCGTCCGCCTCTTCCGGGAGCAGTCCCGGGATGCGGACGTCGGCGCCCCGCGACCCCGCGGTGTATACGACGAGGCTGGCGAGGCCGACGACGCGTTCCACGGGTCCTCTGCGGCTGTCTATGTGCTGTATCCGGACGAAGGGCACGACCTTCTGGACGCGGACGAAGACCCCGTACCTGAGGTAGACGCTGTCGTCACGTATCTCGTACCCCCAGACCGCGTACCTGAACCACTGGTAGACGAATCCGAAGACGAGGGCGGCGACGAAGACGGCGGCCGCCGCCTCCGGCAGGTCGGTGTAGGCGGCGGCGAGCGAGCCGGCTATGGAGCCGACTACGACGGCGGCGAGGACGGCGAAGGAGAGCCAGACCAGACGTATCCGAGGATGAAGGCGCTGTAGCTCCATACCAGTTACTTCCGGTATCGCTACTTGTGTCTTTGGAACCAGGGGACCTTCCCGTTCGGTACGACGGCAGGGTCGACGGTGGCTCTCGATAGATGATGACAGAGTGGATTCCACCGACCGAATTATGTCCTGCCAGCCGCTGTGTCGGAGGGAGGAGAATAACTTGTCCGACGAGGAGCTCGCCAAGGACCTCGGACCCCTGGCGGCGTTGACCATCGGCATAGGCACGATGATAGGCGCCGGCATCTTCGTGCTACCCGGTCCCGCCGTCGCGCGGGCGGGCTCCCTCGTGGGCCTTGCTTTCGTGATAGGTGGAGTGGTCGCACTCCTCACCGCGTTGTCGGTAGCCGAACTAGGTACTGCGATGCCGAAGAGCGGTGGCATGTACTACTACATCAACCACTCTCTCGGGCCGCTGTTCGGATCCGTCGCCGGCTGGGGTAACTGGCTCGGCCTCGCCTTCGCGTCCGCGTTCTACATGATAGGCTTCGGTGCGTACGTCACCGTCTTCCTTCCGCTCCCGCACCTCGACCTCGCCGTCGTCGAGTTCACGTCGACGCAGCTCTGGGGTCTCGTAGGAGGCGCGTTCTTCGTCGGTGTGAACTACGTCGGCGCGAAGGAGACCGGCCGACTTCAGAACATCATCGTCCTGACGTTGCTCGCCATCCTCGGCGGCTTCGCTTTCGTAGGACTTCTGCAGGCGGACTTCGGCTCGTTGACGCCGGTGGAGAGCCAGTGGGTCGACGAACTGATGCCCGTGACCGCCCTGGTCTTCGTCAGCTACCTCGGTTTCGGGCAGATAGCGTCCGTCGGCGAGGAGATAAAGAACCCGGGAAGGAACCTTCCTCTCGCGATAATCGGCAGCGTCGTAGTGGTGACGGCGCTGTACGCGCTGCTCCTGGTGGTGATGCTCGCCGCGGTTCCGGTAGAGCTGGTCGCCGACAACACCTCCGCTGCCGTGGACGCGATAAGACATATGCTCGAAGGCGTAGACATCGTGCTGACAGACTTCGGTGTCTTCGGCTTCGAGTACGAACTCGCTCTCGCACCCGTCGGAGCGGCTGTGGTGCTGTTCGGAGCCCTGCTCGCGACCGCTTCTTCGGCGAACGCCTCCATCCTGGCATCGTCCAGAATCAACTTCGCGATGGGACGCGACAGACTCGTGTCACCGTCCTTGAACGCGATACACGACAGGTTCGCGACTCCCTATCGGTCTATCGCCTTGACCGGCGGACTCATACTCGTCTTCATCGCCGTCGGAGACGTCGAACCGCTGGCGACCGCGGGCAGCGTCCTCCACCTGATAATCTTCGCCTTGATAAACGCCGGCCTCGTGGTGATGCGTACCGCCGACCCGCCGGAGTATCAGCCGTCGTTCCGCGTACCGTTCTACCCCGTCACCCCCGTCGTCGCCGCGGTGCTGTCGCTCGCGCTGATAGGGTTCATGGCTCCGGAGATAATAGGCTTGAGCGTCGGCTTCGTGGCGTTCGCAGTCGTCTGGTACCTCGGCTACGCGAGGAAGCACGCGACGAAACGGGGTGTGCTCGGCGAGTACGTCTCCGACCGGCCGGAGGAGATGCCCGACAGCGCGGTCTCGGCCGCGGAGAAGATGCAGCCGGAGGGCGACGAGTACCGGGTCTTCGTCCCGATATCGAACCCCCGTACTGAGTCCGACCTCATCTCCATCGGCGCCGCCGTCGCCCGACACCGCGGCGGCGTGCTCGACGTCGCCCACGTCGTCCAGGTGCCCGACCAGACGGCGTTGACGGCGGGGGCTGAGCACGTCGACACCATCTCCAGGGAGAGCAGCCGCCTGCTGGAGAGGGCTGAGGAGCAGGCTGAGACCTTCGACGTCGAGGTAGAGACCCACACCATCCTCAGCCACCGCGCCTTCGAGGAGGTGTTCGACGCCGCGAAACGGCACTCCGCCGACATCGTGGTGATGGGATGGAGTCCGGACCACCCCGGCAGAGCGGAGAGCACGATACGGGAGCTCACTCAAAGTCTGCCCTGCGACTTCCTCGTGCTCCACGACCGCGGGTTCGACGCAGAACGCATACTGCTGCCGACCGCAGGCGGACCCGACAGCGACCTCGCGGCGGAGGCCGCGCGGGCGTTCCAGGGAGAGTACGGTAGCGAGGTCACGCTGCTGCACGCCGTCACCGGCGACGACACGGAGGAGGACGCCCGCGAGTTCCTCGAGACCTGGGCGGAGGACCACGACCTCGGGGACTGCAACCTCGTAGTGTCGTCCGAAGACCCCGAGGACGCCATCGCCGCCGAAGCCGAGGACCACACCATGGTCTTCATCGGGGCGACCGGGAGAGGGTTGCTCTACCGTGTGCTCGAGGACAGCCTCCACATGGACGTCGTCGAGGAGGTCGACTGCTCGGTGCTCCTCGCGGAACGCCCGTCACCGAGGTCGCTGTGGAGCCGGCTGTTCGGCGAAAGGTAGTAGGGAGTGGGACGAGCCGCTCAGTAGTCGACGTCCGAGAGCGCTCCCGCCTTGATCTCGCCGTAGACTACGAGACCGAGCACCAGCGTTCCGAAACCCGCGTTGACCGCTAATCCGAGTTCGTCGCCGGCGAGGTAGGACGAGTACAGAAGCGCTCCGATGACGGCTCCGACGACGTAGGAGAGCAGTGGGTTGACCCTCTTCACCATGGAGTGTGTTGTGGTCCGGACGTGTTATATCAGCGGGGTTTCGCCGGATACGGACCCGGAACTCGCCGTCGAGTTCGACGTCCGACGTAATCGACTTCGTGGCGTAAGGAAACACATATATGAAGCAGGTAGGTTGTTCCACCAGGATGTTCGACGAAACACTAGTGACGGCGGCGGCGGCGTTCCTCCTGCTCGTCACCGCCGCGACGGGAGCCGCCGCAGCCGCAGACGGCGACGTAGCGCTACAGGACACCCACACTGAAGACGGAGAACAGGTGGACGACGGCGGCGACGTCACCACCACCGACGCCGACGGCGGCGACGGTGAAGACGGTCTACCCGGGTTCACCATCGTCGTAGGAGCCGTGGCCGCGCTCGCGCTAGCCGTCCTCGTCGTCCGACGAGCGGTCTGAACCCCACGACACGGCACGGTATCCCCGCGTTTCCTCCAACAGGTCTATTACTCCGCCGGTCGTAGACCACCCCAGTGAACGCAGTAGAGACGAAGGACCTGACGAAGACGTACGGAGACCTGGTCGCGCTCGACGGACTGTCGCTCGACGTCGAGGAAGGCGAGATCTACGGGCTGCTGGGGCCGAACGGCGCGGGCAAGAGCACCTGTATAGAGATACTCACCGGGCAGTCGAAGCCCACCAGCGGTTCCGCACGCGTGCTCGACGTCGACCCCGTGGAGAACCCCGTCGAGGTACGGAGGAAGATAGGCGTGCTCCCCGAACGCGAGGACCCGCCGTCGTTCATGACGCCGCGGGAGTACTTCGACTTCGTCGCAGAGGTCAGGGACGTCGACCTCGACGGAGAAGCGGAGAAGTGGGCGGACAGGCTCGGCTTCAGGGAGAAGCTCGACACTCTGAACATCGACCTCTCGCGGGGGCAGAAGCAGAAGGTCATGCTGTCGCAGGCGTTCGTGCACGAGCCGGAGCTGGTCTTCATCGACGAACCCCTGACGAACCTCGATCCTGTTGTACAGGAGCGGGTGAAGCGGTTCGTCGAGGAGTACAACGACGACGGAAAGACCGTCTTCCTCTCCACCCACGACATCAACGTCGCCGAAGAGGTATGCAGCCGCGTCGGCATCATCCAGCACGGAGAGCTCGCGGCGACCCGCGACGTCGAGGAGCTACGTTCCGGAGGTGGGCGTCTCATAGACGAGTTCCTCGACGAGGTAGACGTAGAACTCGGCACCGCACTGGGAGACGACTGAAGATGGACCAACCAGAGGTGATTCCGTGACCACGCGGTTCGTCCGGAGGATGCTGAAGGAGGAGTGGAGACTGCACGCCAAGCTCTTCGGAGCCGGTGGCTTCGTCGGCTTCCCCGTCGTGGTGTTCGCGGTCACCATGCTGGCTTTCGGATTGCTCGCGTACAGCGGGTTCACGGTCGCCGACCTCGAGGTCGGGCTGCACTACGTCGTCGCGTTCCTCGGGCTGAGCGTCGGCAGCATAGGCTTCGTAAGCAGCGACGCCGTCGAGAACCTCCTCGGCGAGAGCAACCTCCTCGTGTTCACCAGCCGCACCCTGCCGGTCTCGAGCCAGAGGCTCGTAGGCGCGTTCGTCCTGAAGGACCTCGTCTACTACTTCTTCCTGTACATGCTGCCGCTCACCCTCGCGCTCGTCCCCGTATCCCTGTACTTCGACAGCCCCCTCACCGCGATGCCGCTGCTGCTGTTCACGGTCACCGGGTCGTTCATGCTCGGCGTAGCGGCCAGCTTCCTCGGCGCCGTCGTGTACATACGGAGCCGGCCGGTCGCGCTCGCGGCGGGAGCCGTCGCGGGCGTAGCCGTCGCAGCCGCCTACCTGACGGGTAGGTTCGACGTAGTGGTATCTCTGACGCCGCTCGGCTTCTACGGCACTCCCTCGCCGACGTCGCTCGCGCTCGGCTACCTCCCGCTCGTGGCCGCGACCGTCGTCGGAGTCCTCGGCTTCTCGCCCGCAGCGAGCGCGCGGAACCCCGAACATCCCGCGCGGTTCGACCTCGCCCGTAGACTCACGCGGTTCGACGGTTCGGGGTTGACGGCAAAGATGCTGCTCGACATGACCCGGAGCAGCGGAGGCTTTCTGAAGATATTCTTCAGCGTCGGCATGCTGTTCCTAGTCTTCGTCTTCCTCGTGCTGTACGTCGACGTCGTCAGCGACGTCGTGTCGTCGCCGGGCATCGCGTTCGCGACCCTGCTGGCGATATCCAGTATATCCGTCTACCACTGGCTCAACAGGTTCGACCAGCCGGACGACTACACGATGCTACCGGTCGACACCGGCGATGTCATCGCGGCGAAGTTCCGCGCGCTGCTGGTGCTGTCGCTGCCGGCGTCGTACGTCTACCTACTGCTGGCGGCCGCGCTGTTCGGCTTCGACGAGATGCTGCTCGGCATCTTCCTACTGCCGCTGCTCACCCTGTACTTCTACGGCGTCACCGTCTACATGACGGGGCTCGACCCCAACGAGCTGCTGCTGAACAGCAGGCTGTTCGCGGTCTTCGGAGCCGTCGTCGCCGCGGTCGCGCTCCCGATGTTCGTCGCCGCCATCGCCTACGTCGAGTTCCCACGCGAGACCACCGTGTTCGCGCTCGCGCTCTCCGTCGCCGCCGCAGTCGCCGGCGTAGCGATGTACCGTAAGGCGAGAGAGAAGTGGACGACCGAGTCGGTGTAGCGCGGCGTCGGAGGTGTTAAGTCCGAAGACGGACTACCCCGGGCCGTAGCTCATCGATGGCAGACCACGTGACGATACCCGACGACCGTATCGGCGTCCTCATCGGCAGCGAAGGAGAGACCAAACGCCGAATCGAATCCGCCGCCGACGTAGCCCTTGACGTCGACAGCGACACCGGCGTCGTCCGAATCGACCGCGACGAGGACGGCGACCCGCTGAAGGCGCTGAAGGGGCCGCAGGTCGTGAAGGCGGTCGCCCGGGGCTTCCCGCCTGAGTCCGCTCTCCGGCTGCTCGACGACGTCGACGGCGACGAGGAGATGATGGTCTACGAGTCCATCAACATCAAGAAGGCGACGGGCAGCGACGGCGAGATGAAGGCGAAGAAAGGCCGGTTGATAGGACGGAACGGCCGCACCCGGGAGCTGATGGAGGAGCTGACGGGCGCCGACGTCCGGATATACGGCAAGACCTTCGGAGTCATCGGGACGCCGGAGCAGGTCGACGTCGCCGTCACGGCGGCGGAGATGCTGCTCGGCGGCGCGGAACACGGCACCGTCTACAACTACCTCGAGGACAAGCACAGAGAGATGGTTCAGGCGGAGATAAAGTACGAACGCCGCGGCGAACCCGAGGGCCTCGACGAACCTCTGTAGCCTGTCTCTCGACTCTACAGCTCTAAACCTTCGTACTCCGCCAGGTTCTCACGCCAGTCCTCCGGTACTTCCTTCGGCCTCCCCTCCTCGTCGACGGCGACCTGAACCGTCGACGCCTCGGCCGCCGTCTCTCCCTCGACGTCGACGCGGTACTCCGTCGACATGCTGGAGTCCCCGACGTCGACGGTCCGGACGCCGACCTCGACGTCGTCCTTGAACTCCACCGGCCGGAGAAAGTCCATCTCGACGTTGACGAGGTTGAAGTCGACCTCGTCCCGCTGGTCGAACGACATATCGAGCACCTCCTCGTAGTAGCTGGTGCGTGCGACCTCGAGGTAGGTGAGGTAGACCGCGTTGTTCACGTGCCCCAGCAGGTCGAGGTCGCGGAACCTGACCTCGATATCCTTCGTGAAGCGGAAGCCGTCCATGAAGGAAGCCAGTTACACCGCGGATTAAACTCCATCGGAGCACCGTTGCGTCGTCATCCGTCGGTGTCACCAGGGTGCGGCTGACGCCGGAAACCGGATACGAGGTCGTTCGACGTCGTTCGGCTGCATCCCTAGCCGGTCGAGGCTGTCTAGGTAGACGTCGTCGAACCTGACGCGACGAGGAAGCCTTGGAACCATCTCTCGCGTGACGCCGGCGAACCTCTCGAACGCGGCGCGGCGGCCTGCACCCCAGGGTATCCCGTACTCCCGCCGAACCTCCGCGGGCATGACGCCGCCCGCCAGAAGCTCCATCGGCGCGCCGAGAGCCGGCCACTGGCCGAACAGCGCTGCCTTGATGCGGTCGCCCTGCGAACCCACCGCTACCTCCTCCGCGATGGTCGTGCGGTAGTATCCGTAGAACTCGTCGAGGTCGGGTGGCACGCGTTCCGAGGGCACTCCCATGAGGACGGCGAAACGTTTGCTCTCCTGGTAGTACCGCTCGCGCTCCCGGCGCGAGAGCTCGCCGACGA
>CAZXNG010000014.1:0-11604 GCA_964642065.1 uncultured Halobacteriales archaeon | reverse complement strand
CCAGCCGCGAGCAGGAGGACGAGGACCGCGAGGCGCGCGTCCACGGCGAGAAGTCCAGCGCGACGCTGCCGGAGCAGCAGGAGTACGTCGTCTCCAGCGTCGCAGGAGTCGGCCCCGTGACCGCGCGCTCCCTCTTAGAGGAACTCGGCAGCGTCGAAGCCGTGATGACCGCGGGCATGGACGAGCTCACGGAGGCCGACGGCGTCGGCGAGACGACCGCGGAGCGCATCCGGGACGTCGTCGGAAGCAGCTACGAGAGATGAATGACTCCGCCGACGACAACGAAATCGTCGACTTCGACGCCTCGACAGGAGTCCTGGGGTACGGCAGCCTCACCAACCCACGGGAGATAGAACGAACCGTCGGCGGCGAGTTCGACGCCACTCCGGTGAAGGTCGAAGGCTTGACGCGGACCTTCGACCAGGAGACAGTCTGGCGACCCACCGACGGGCGAGAGCGCGCCGTTCTCACCGTGAGTCCGTCCGACGGCTGGATCAACGCGGTGCTAATCTCGGGGCTCGACGGAGACGACCTCGAGAACTTCGAGACCCGGGAGGCGGGCTATCGGTCCGAGAAGGTCGACGTCGCCGAAGTCGAACCATACGAGGGCGGCGATCTGGAGGTGGAGGAGGCCCTGGTGAGCGTCGGAACCCGCCGGAGAGACGACATCACGCCGATACCCTCGTACGTGGAGCTGTGTCTGGATGGGGCTGAGGAGTGGAGTGAGGAGTTCCTCCGCGACTTCGTGGAGACGACTGAGTGGCCAGAGAAGTTCGAGCTACAGGCGTTCGAGCAGGTCGACGGCCTTCTGTAGCGCGTCGAGCTGCTGGTTCAGCCTCGACACGTCCTGCTCGTCGGCGGCGTCCTCCGACAGCCGCTGGACCACGGCCGTCAGGTTGCGACGCACCTTCTCCGTCGCCTCGTCTACGTCGCCGCGTCTCCGCCGCGAGTCCTCGACCCCGTCTTCCCCGGACTCCACGTCGACGTCTTCGAATTCCTCGTCCCGCGCAGCGCTTCCCTCTCGCGAGCTGCAGACGGCGCAGACCTCCTCGCCATCGACGCGGAACAGGGGGTTGCCGCAGCCCTCGCAGTGCTCGCCGAGCATCGTACCCCCCTGCGTCAGCATCCTGCTCATCAGGCGGGTCTCCTCGTCGCTGGCCATGTTCCAGATAGACGCTGGAGGACGGTATCTCCTTCGGTCAGAGGAACCGCGGCGTCCGCTTCATGTACTCCCTGTAGGGCTCGGGGTCGTCGAACGACTCCATGACCTCTTCCTCCTCCTGAATCGCCAGCCTGCGGTAGAAGTACGCGAGCACCGGCAGCAGAGCGAGCGTCAGGAACGAGGGCCAGTGGACGAACCAGCCGAACACCACGAGGAAGATACCCAGGTACTGTGGGTGACGGCTGTACCGGTAGAGCCCCGAGGTCACGAGCTCCTCGTCGGAGCGGTAGAGCGTGCTCCATCCGACCGCTACCAGAGCCACTCCAACCGTGGTTATCCCGAGTCCGACCACCTTCCAGAACGTCATCGCGAAGTACTGGCCGAGGAACGTGAACTCCAGCCAGACCGGCTGGTCCGCGAGCGACGCGCCCGCGTCCGACACCATCGGCGCCGTCAGGTAGACCGTCAGCGGGACGCCGTACATCTCCACGAACATCGAGACTACGAACGCCGCGTACACACCCATCGAGCTCGACCGCCAGTCGACCCGCCACCTCATCCCCGCCGCCAGCGGCAGTAGGACCGCGAGGAAGACCGCGACGTTGAGCGCGACGATGTCCCACCTGCCCTCGATGACCGCGCCCTCCAGCTGCCCCGCCAGGAATACGCTGACGTGGTCGAGGAAAGACGGCAGCGACGCCAGAGCGAGCACCCCGAGAACGGCGAACCCCAGCCTGCGTCTCGTTAGCCTCACAGTCTAACCTACCTCGCCGACGGACGAAAGGGGCTTCGGTGTCCGTCAAGATGTAAGCTAAACCTGTCATGGAAGGTTTTATCCTCGCTGGACGCCATCTTCAAACGATGAGACCGTTCGTTTTCGTCTTTCTGCTGGCTATCTCACTCGCTGCTGCTTTCGCCGGCGTCTCCGCGGCGGAGTCTTTCGAGGACGGAGACGTGACCTCTCTCCACGATGGGGAGGCGGAGGGAGACGTCTCGGTACAGTGGTCCCGTGCCGTAGGCGACGAAGGCGACGACAGGTTCCGCGACGTAGTAGCGACGGGTGAAGGTGGCTTCGTCGCCGTCGCCGAGAAGGGGTACGACGCCGTCGAGGACGGCGGGAGTACCGACGTACGGCTCGTGAAGTTCGACGTCCACGGGGAGATAGAGTGGAGCCGGAGTTACGACTACGGAGACGACCACGCGACGTCGGTGGACCTAGGTCACGACGGAGGTTACGTGGTCTCGGGCCACACACGTCACCCGAACGGCTCGGAAGGTCAGACGGGCTGGTTGATGCAGGTCGACTCCGGAGGCGAGGTGGTCGACCGCGTGGAGTACGACACCGTGCGCGAGAGAGCGGACTTCGGATGCTGGGTCACCAGGACCGAAGACGGAGGATACGCGCTCGCGCACTACAACCAGAGCAGGGCGAACATGGTGAAGTACGACGGAGACCTCGAGGTCGAGTGGAGCACCTCGGTGGGTGGCGAGGAGACCGACGCTCTTGAGTACGTGACGGAGACCTCGGACGGCGGCCTGGTGTTCGCGGGATACACGGGGCTACGCGCCGAGACCGACGCGTGGCTCACGAAGACCGGTCCGGACGGCGAACTGGACTGGCAGGCGACCGTGGACGCGGGAGAGACCGACAGGGCCTGGTGGGTGCGGGAGAGCGCCGACGGCTACGTAGTCGGGGGCAGCACCGGCGACCACGGGGAGTCCAACCCCCTGCTGTTCGAGCTGAACCGCAGCGGAGAAGTCCGGTGGACGAGAGAGTACGACTCCGACTGGACCATGACACGTACGGCCGTCTCGGAGGAGCAAGGATACACCTTCGTCGCCAGCCACGGCCCCTTCGAATCTACCGGTGCCGGCGCTGGACTGGTGTCTGTCGACGGAGACGGAGAGGTCAGGTGGACCGCGTCCTTCGACGTCCCCAACTCCACCGGGGCATGGGGAGTCGCGGCTACGGACAAGGAGGACGCCTACGTTCTCGCAGGGGAGACTGGTGCCGGAGACGACTCGGAGGGCTGGATAGCAGTAGCCGGAGACGGGGACGTCGAACCCGCGGGCGACTTCGACGTGGGAACGGTAGGCGGCGACGGCGTGTCAGACGTCGACCAGGACGGCTCAGCGGGCGACGACGATACAGCAGCGAGGGAAGGTCGGACCACCGAGGTCGACACGTCGGCGGAGGATACCCACGGGGAGAGCCTCCCGGGGTTCGGTGTACCTATCGCCGTGATGGCCGTGCTACTGACGAGCTTCGTACGTCTCCACCGCGGACCGTCGAGCTGACCACTTCCCACGACCTTCAGGATCTGCTGCTTCTCACCGCGGAGAACACGGCGTAGGAAGACAGTAGGACCGCGACAGCCCACAGGAGAGGACGAGGTATCCAGACCGGGTCTCCGCTTACCTCGTCGTCCGTCTGGTCTTCGACTCCCAGGACGACGCGCTCCTCCGAGGTGTCTTCCTCCGGCTCCGGGAAACTCGGGCCGTCGGCTGCCTCGTCGAACGCGACCTGGTGGACGGCGTCTGAGCTCGTGAAGGTCACGCCCTTCTCCGTGAGGGCGGGAGACGACAGCACGATGTCACCTGTAGGGTAGCTCCAGGTCTCTCTGCCGTCGCCGTCGACGGCGTAAAGGCCGCCGTCCACGCTTCCGACGACCACGACGCCGTCCCCTACGGCGGGCGAGGACTTGCTGATTCGGGCGTCCGTCTCGAGGCTCCAGTCTATCCGTCCGGTTCCGGCGTCGACGGCGTACAGCCTGCCGTCGTACGCGCCGAAGTACACCCTGTCGTCTGTTACGGCCGGAGACGACGCGACGGCTGCGTCCACGGAGACGTTCCAAATCTCCGCACCGGACGCGTCGAGCGAGTACACTCTGCCGGAGTAGGTGCCGAAGTAGACGCGGTCACCGAGGGACGCCGGAGACCCGGTGACAGCCCCCGCTCTCGCTTCCGGCAGACGGTGGCTCTCGACCCCCCGTGCTTCGAAGCTCCAGAGCTCCGAGCCGTCGTACCTGTCGAACGCGTGGAGCGTGCCGTTCTGACCCCCGACGTATACGACGTCTCCGGAGACCGCGGGAGAGCCGAAGACACCCTCCTCGACCTCCGTCTTCCAGACCACGGAGCCGTCCGAGCCGTCGAGAGCGTAGAACGGGTAGCTATCGCCGGACACCTCGTAGTCCTCGGCTTTCTTGGTGCCGAAGTAGACCATCTCGTCCGGGTCGACGTCTTCGTCAGATTCCGATTCCGCCACCGCGGGGGACGAGAACACCGGATGGCCGGCGTCGAAGCTCCACCTCTCTTCTCCCGAAGACGTGTCGAGGGCGTAGAAGTCACCGGAGAGGCTGCCGAAGTAGACGGTCTCGCCGGAGACGGCGGGCGACGACCAGACGCCGCCGTCGGTATCGGTCCGCCAGAGACGTTCTCCGGAACCGACGGCGAGCGCGAGCAGGTAGCCCGACGCCTCCCTCGGGTAACCCGTTTCTAGGCCGGAGAACCCCGAACTCTCGTTCGAGGTGTTCCGAAACCCTCCGACGTACGCTCTTCCGTCGACGACCGCGGGAGACGAAGCCAACGTGCCACCCGGGCGGAGGGTCCAGGAGACGGAGACGTTCTCCGTCGGCACCGGGGTGTCCGCGACGCCCGCGTTTCCGGAGTCGTTCTGGAACGACGGCCAGTCGGCCGACGCTAAAGACGAGGCTCCGAAAAGTAACACCGCTATAAGAACACAGCTGACTGCGGCTCTCTCTGCCAGTTCTTTCGTGGACGTCCGCCGTGCAGACTCCGCCGACTCGTCTACGACGGCGGACTCGGAACTCCTCCACCCCGCGGTTTCTACGGAAGCCTCCGTTCTACCTCGCTCCCTCATGGTGGTACGTACACCGTGTAGTCCTGGGCTTCACCCCAGGTCGTGATGCTCTCGGGGTCTATATCTGTCCCGTTGGTCTGGTACTCGGTAGCCACCCTAAGGGTGGTCGGCCCCTGGCTGATGTCGGTCGGTATCGTGATTCTCGTAGTGTACGTAGTGGGCAGGCTCGAGTCCCTGGCGATGCTCCACACTCTGTCGTCTGCCCCGTTCGTTCCGCTGAAGGTACCGGTCCCTCCGGAGTCGATCCAGATGGCGGCACCCGCGTCGGCGCCATCTATGGTCACGTTCATCCAGAGCGGGTCTCCCGGCTTGACTGCGACGACCTCGCTGGTGTTGTCGGAGTATCCCGCGTCGGCGGTCGTGTCGGCGGATACGACGTTCCCGAGCTCGAACACGTCGATGTGTTCGAACCCGGTGTCCGGACTGGGGGCGGTCGGAGTTGACGAGACCGTGCTGGAGCTCGCGAGCCAGATGTCGTCGAAGCTCCAACCACGTCCGCTTACACTAGTCCCGCGTGCGTCAAGCCTGAACTCGATGGTGTTCTCGCCGGTGTACCCGGAGACGTCTACGTTCTGTCGCGACCAGTCGAACGCCTCCTCACGTTCCCACTCCAGGTTGCCGTTTACGTAGACCTGCGCCGCGGCCCAGCTCGCGTCCAGATTCGTCCCCTGCGCCAGGAAACCAAGGGTGTCGTAGCCCGAGAGATCCTGCTCCCAGCTGACCTGTCCGTAGCTGCTGCCGCTGGTGCCCGCCGTGCTGAGGCTGCCGGCTGCGCCTTCTACCTGGTAGTCGGTGGTGTCGACGGTGTAGTTGACGTCGCTTCCGGGGTCCTCGAACGTCTCGCCCAGGTTCTGGAAGTCCGCCTGGGTTCTGAATGGCGTGGAGAGCGCGACCTCGAACGCGTCGGCGTTCGTCGTGCTCTCTATCTGCTCCCCGTCCACGAGGTCGGGGTCCTCGGTCCAGACCGCGGTGACTGCGTCGTAGAGACCGGTCTCGAAGTCGCTCTCTATCGAGAGGTCGACCCTGACGGTCTCCTGCTCCCCCGGAGCGAGGCTTCCGGTGAAGCCTCCGGTCGTGCCGCCGTTGTCGCGTTCGGTGCCGCTGGGGTCTATCGCGGAGAAGCCCACGAAGAAGTCGCTCTCGACGCCGCCGGTGTTCTCCACCGTAACGTTCGCACCGTATGTTCCCTGGCCTGCGCTGTAGCTCTGGAAGCCGTCCCAGTCGACGTTCGCAATTGTCGCGTCGAGCGAACCCTCCAGCAGCTCTACGTCGTCGAAGTTCCAGCAGCGGTCGTTGAGCCCGGTGCCGCGTGCGTCGAGCCTGAACTCGATGGTGTTCTCGCCGGTGTACCCGGAGACGTCGACGACCTGATGCTCCCAGCCGAAGTCGGACTCTCGCTCCCACTCGAGGGTTCCGTCGACGTAGATCTGGGCGGCGGCCCAGGTGGAGTCCAGCGAGGTGCCGGTGGCGTTGAAGACCAGCGTGTCTTGGTTCGTGAGGTCCTGGTCCCAGCTGACCTGTCCGTAGCTGGAGCCGCTCGTTCCCGCCGTGCAGAGCTGTCCCGAGGCGCCTTCGACGGCGTAGTTCGTGGTGTCGACGGTGTAGTTGACGTCGCTTCCCGGGTCCTCGAAGCTGTCGCCGAGGTCCTGGAAGTCCTGCTGTGTGCGGAACGGAGTCATCAGCTCGCGTGCTTCGTCGGTGAACCGTATGTCGTCGTAGTGGACCGTACGTCCGGAGACACCGGTCCCGTCCGGTGACGCCAGCCTGAAGCTCACGTTCAGGGTTCCCGTGTATCCTGACACGTCGATCGACTTGGTCTCCCATCCGTCGGAGTCGGTGTCCGTCGACCATACGAGGTCGCCGTCGACGTAGACCTCCGCTTCCCCGAAGCCCGACGTGAGGCTGTCGGCGTTGTACTCGAACGTAAGCCAGTCCTCACCGGTGAAGTTCGCGCCCGCGGTCGCAGCACCGTATCCCGCGCCGCTGTTGCCGGCGGTGGTGAAGTTCGCGGAGGCTCCGTCTACCACCGAAGTCGTGGTGTCGACGGTGTACTGGACGTTGCCGCTGGACTCGTCGCTGAACGTCGAGCCGAGGTTCGTGAAGTCCTGCTCGGTGCTCAGCGGCAGCGTCACAGCCGAGGTGTTCGTCAGCCTGACATCGTCGTAGTGAACCGTCCTACCAGAGACCCCCGTGCCGTCGGGGGATGCCAGCCGTAGGCTGACGTTCTGCTCACCGGTGTAGCCGGAGACGTCGACCGAGACGCTCTCCCACGTGGTCGTGTCCTCCGCGGTCGACCAGACGAGGTCTCCGCCGACGTAGACCTCCGCCTCGCCGAAGCCGGACTGGAGGGTGTCCGCGTCGTAGTCGAACGACAGCCAGTCCTCCCCCGTCAGGTCTACGTCCGGGACCACTACCTCGCCGTAACCCGCGTCGCTGGTGCCTTGGGTCTGGAACCTGCCAGAGGCGTTCTCGACGCTCGACGCCGTGGTGTCGATGTCGTAGACGACGTTGCCGCCGGAGGTGTCGTCGTACGTGCCGAACAGAGCCTGGAAGTCCTGCTCGGTTCTAAGCGGTAGCGAGACGTTGGACTCCACCTCGAACGCGTCGGTTACGTTCGAGCTGTCGAGCTCGGTGCTCACAGGCCGGTTGCTCTCCTGCCACACCGAGGTGTAGGCGTCGTAGCTTCCGGCGGGGGCTTCGCCGTCGCTGTAGCTCGAGTCTTCGACATCCCACTCCAGGGTGACGGTGTCCGCCTGTCCCGCCGTCAGGGTGACGGCGTCGCCCGTAGTGTTGTCGTTGTCGCGGACGACGCCGTCGGGTCCCTCGACGCGGAGGTCGACGAAGAACGTCTGGAGGCTGTCGCCGGTGTTCTCGACGTTGACCTCCGCCTGAACCGTCTCGTTGGTCTGGTAGGGTCCCGGCGACAGGGGGACGTCGAAGCTCAGTATCTGCGCGGAGACGGTCTCGTCGGTGGTGAACTCGATGGAGTTCGCGAGTATCTGCTCGCCCCCGGTGGTGTAGTTGTCGACGTAGCCGGTGTAGCCCAGGGAGAGCAGGGCTTCGTTGTCGTCTCCGGTCACCGCAGCCCCCGGTCCACCTCCGTCGTCGTCCGAGCTGTCCACGTCCGCGAGGACGGTGCCACCCGTGAAGCCGGTGAACCATGCTCTGTCGCCGGAGCCACCGGTCTCGTAGACGTCGACGGTGTCGCCGCTGGTGCCTACCTGGTTGGGGTCCTCGAAGATGGGGTGGCTCTGGCTGATGTCCATCTGGATAGGGGGGTTGCCGCTGAAGCTGTCGGAGGGTATGTCGGGGTCCCCGAGCACCTCGGCGCGCCGGGTGACCGCGTCGCTGCCGCCGCCCCAGTTCTCCAGCGAGATGACTGCGGTGTCGGCGTCGACCTCGTCGTACAGCGCCTGTACGCTGGCGTTGGTCTCGTCGCCGAAGTCGTTCACCATCACCGCGTCGTAGGTCTGCGCGGTCGCGTTGGCGTCGTCGAGCGCCGTCGACGGGAAGGTGTCGTCGATGACGAAGCTGGAGTTGTCGAGGTGGTTCTCCAGCGCAGTCACTATCTCGGTCCGGTGGTCGGCGGTGCTGCCGACGACGAGCACCTGCCTCTCGGCGGCGTCCGTGGTGACCTGGACGGCGCGTGTCTCGAAGTCGTCGTCGCTGCCTACCACCATGGCGTAGCTGGCGCCGCCGGTGCCGTTCTCGGTCTGCCAGGTCAGGGTGTCGGAGTAGTTCTCACCCGGTGCAAGGCTGAAGTTACCCGTGTAGTCCGCCGCCTCCTCGACCACCGTCTGGCCGTCGTCCTCCCGTATCTCGAGGGTGACGTTCTGGCTGTCAGTCTGCGTGCCGACGTTCTCCACGGTGAAGGAGACGTTCGCGGCTTCACCCTCCGCGACCGTGCCGTCGTAGTCCGTGACGTCGACCTCGAAGTAGGCGTCCTGGAACACGACCTCGACCTCCGTGCTGTCGCTGTCGTCGTCGCTCTCGACCGTCGCGGTGTAGTTGTCTATCCGCTGGTCGTCCGCGGTCTCCCAGACGAAGGTCTCGGGGGACGTCTCGCCGGGTTCGAGCTGTAGGTTGGTGGAGTCGCGGAGCGCGCCGTCGATGTACAGCTGGACGTCCTGGGTCGCCGCGACGTCGCCGGTGTTCTCGACGGAGGCGTTGACCTGTAGCTGGTCGTTCCTGCCGACGGGGCTGTCTGTGTCGGTGACGTTCACGTCGAAGTAAGCGGGGTCTCCCACGAGCACCGTATCGGACTGTTCGTCGTCGTCGCTCCGCACGGTTATCTCGTGCTCTCCTCTTGGTTCTCCAGCCGTGTCGTGCTGGAGGGTGAAGCTGTCTGACTCTCCGCCCGAAAGGCTGACGAACTCGCTGTCGACGTCCCCGGTGTCGTTGAAGTCGAGGTAGACGGTCGAGAACGTCGACTCGCTCGCGGACGGGTTGACGACGTCGACGGTCACGTCGAGCGTCTCGCCGGGGTCGACGGGTTCGTTGGTGTCGGCGATGGTGACGAGGACTGCGGCGCCGGCGACGGGGCAGTCGACGGGTTCGGCGTAGTCGAGGTTCGCCTCGTTCTCCACGTACTCCACGTTCATCTCCAGCGCCGGCAGCGTAAGGTTCGAGAACGAGAGGTAGTGCACGACGGCTTCCGCGTCCTCGATGTAGGCGTCCTGTCCCTCGAAGACGAACTCTCCACCGGGCTCCTGGAAGTCGAACTCGGGAGGGTCGCCGAAGGTCTGGCCGCCTCCGTGTCTGTCGTCGATGACGAGGTCGGTCTGGAGGTCTATCTCCTCGGCGTCCAGCCGCGTGAACTCTATCGACGCGTCGCCGAGGGTGACCTCGTTCCCGAATCCGGTGGGACGCGTCAGCGACACCCGGATGCCCGCCATGTCCACTATCTCCGGCAGATGGACGTCCTTCCGGAACTCGACGTTCTGGTACTGGCCGATAGACGCTCCGTCTATGTCCGCCCGCAGCATGGGGAGCGCCTCCTCCCCCGGCTGCGGGTCGGGGTAGTCCCCGGTCCTCGTGTCCCTGCACGCCGAGCTCTCGCCGGCGACGGGGTAGAACGTGACACCGTCACCCTCGACCCGGTCTATCTGGGCGTGGAAGCCTCCGACGTCGGAGATGGTGACGCCCGCCATCGCGAGGTTGCCGGAGAGTACGAGCGCGACGAGGACGACCAGGACGACGCCGGAGAGGGTCATGGAGACGCCGAACCGGAGGTGTGAAGACGAGGCTACCGACCGCTTCTTCTCCTCGGCGAGCCTCTCCATACCTCGCCGAACCTCGTCTACGTCGTCGGGCGATACCATCTTGTATATCTCCTGTGTGTCAGGGCTGCGTCGGGGACTGGTGGACGTTGTCGTACTTACGCCACGGCGACGTCGAGTCCACTCCTCTCCCGCTCTTCAGGTTGCAGTTCGTGTCGGGTCCACCGCCCTGACACAGGAAGCTGACCCCGACGGCGGACTCCCCGTAGGGTGCGTCGACGTTCTGCTGCCAGTCGCTTCCGTGGGTCGAGGTCATGACGTTGACGCGGTCGAAGCCATGGCCGTATCCGATCTCGAGGTAGGCGTCGTTCAACGTCATCACCTTGTCGGTGTTGTCGGAGCCCTTCTGCGCGCGGTAGTACGGGGCTCGTATCGAGATGTCCTGCGCGTCGACGGAGTCGGCTTCGACGCAGACGCCTGCGACGCAGGTTCCGCCGTCGGATATCAGGCTGAGGCAGACGTCGCCTCCGAGGCCGTCGAAGGCGCTGCAAGTGTCCTGTTCGATGTTGACGGAGTGGTACTCCGACGGGTTGAACGAACCCGGCACGACGGCGCATCCGATCCACACGGTGCTGCTGCAGCTGGTGGTGACCTGCATCTCGCGCGCCGCCAGCTCGGTGGGGTAGGCGAGGAGGTCGCAGTTCGCGGAGCCTCCGAAGCCCGAGTTCCCGTTGCCGCACTGGCTGGAGCCCGAGAGGTCGGCGGATTCGGCGTCTATCCAGACGTTGACGGGGACGCGCTGGCTGGACCGGCTGTCGTCGTAGTACCAGCTCTTGAAGACGTAGAACTGGCCGGTGGTTATCTGGTTGATGCCGAGGCCGACGACCTCGGTGGTGTCCTCGGCGCGGTCGGGGGCGGTGGGGTAGACGTAGCTGTTGCCGTCGTAGCCGAAGCTCACGAGGTCGTCGCCCGAGAGGTCGTCGGTGCCGAGGAGGATGCCTCCCATGTTGCTCTCCGCGGGGAACGCGCATGGCGGGCTGCTGCAGCCGCGGTCGTCCTGCGCGACGGCCGCGAACCCTCCGGACGCCGCGAAAGCCACGACTCCGAACACGAGCCAGAGCGCGGCGAGCGCGACGAGCCTTCGGTGTGAGCATGTCATAGCGGGTCTCAGTCCTCCTACGGCGGCACGCAGTCGAAGTAGCTGTCTCGGTGCGTCCTCTCGAAGCCCGACTCCTGCGGGTTCGTGTCAGCTGGGTCGCCGTACCCGAGGCGTCCGTCGTAGTAGCTGTCGAGCTGGTCGCTCGTCGGGTACTCGAGCTCGACGTTGATGGCCGGGTTGAAGC
>CAZXNG010000013.1:9174-11613 GCA_964642065.1 uncultured Halobacteriales archaeon | reverse complement strand
GGTGCGCCGAGGCCGCGGGGGACGCCTCGGCACTCCCAGTAGATGCTGCCGCCCACCGAGTCGCCCTCCTCCTGCACGCGTTCGAGCAGCTCGCGCATCTCCTCGGCCTTCTCTGGATCGGCGCACCGGACCTCGTTCTCCTCCGTGTGTTCGAGCATATCCTCCCACGTGACGTCGTCTGCGCGGACGTCGTGCATCTGGTTGACGTGGGCCTTCACCCTGACATCGTACTCGCTCTGTTCGAGCACCTGCTGGGCGACGGCGCCGGCGGCGACCCAGTTCACGGTCTCGCGCGCCGAGGAGCGGCCGCCGCCTCCCCAGTTCCGGGTGCCGAACTTCGCGCTGTACGTGTAGTCGCCGTGCGACGGCCGCGGCGCCGTCACGAAGGGCTCGTACTTCCCGCTCTTCGCGTCCTTGTTCTGGATGACCATTCCGATGGGTGTGCCGGTGGTGTAGCCGTCCTGGAGGCCGCTGTTTATCTCCACCGCGTCGGGTTCGTCCCTGCTGGTGGTTATCTGACTCTGTCCCGGTCGCCTGCGGTCGAGCTCCCGCTGGACGTCGTCCTCGCTCAGCTCGACTCCGGCGGGGCAGCCGCTGACGGTGCATCCCATCGCCTTCCCGTGGCTCTCGCCGTACGTCGTCACCTGGAACAGCCTGCCGAACCGGTTGCCGTTCATCAACGGGAGAACGTAGTCGGGGACTATAAAGGGCGTCGAATGCTATAGGGGGTATGCAGTTCGGTTCGAACGACGACAGACGACAGACATCAGACGATATACGGGTGGGTTCGCTTTGGCTTCTCCGCTGAGGTTCAGGGTGTCTAGGGAGACCTGGCACCGCGAGCGTTTCGAGAACGAGGTGGTCAACCCCCTCGACAGCAAGTTCGGCGTCGAGGTCACGGAGACCGCGGAGCCCGAGGAGTTCGAGGCGTTCCGGCTCCGGATGGGCAACGGCGACACCGCGCTGTTCGCTTGGAACGGCACCGGCTACTGGGTCGGCAACACGGAGACCCCGAAGGCGCTGTGGCAGACGGAGAAGCAGAGCTTCGAGGAGGTCGGCGGCGACCTCGGTAACTGGGCGCAGCGTGAGATGTACCGCGTGCTCAAGCAGGAGGCGCCGTGGCTCACGGAGTACACTCGACTGGCGTGGTTCTTCCTCCCGGTCTTCATGTCGAAGAACGGCAGCGAGGCGACGAGGGAGTTCTTCCGACGCGGCGCCGGCTTCCCCGACGCGTCGGCGGAGGAGGCGATGGAGTTCTACGAGAGCGTGCTGGAGTCCGGGGTCTTCGAGGACTGCCGGTACACGATGGCGTCGAAGCTCGGCACCGGAGGCGGCGTGGACGAGGTACGTATGGCCGCTGCCATGGGAGAGTTCAACGCCGCCGGCGTCCTCGACGACGCCGGCTACCGTCTGGAGCCCGAGCCCGACGTCTCCAACGGCCACAAGCTCGACTACGAGGCGTTCGGCGACGGCGCGGAGGACGGCGTGCTCGTCGAGGTGACGCGGCCGGTGCCGCCAGAGAACCGCGCCGCCGACTCGCCTTTGCGCGCAGTCAGGGAGACCGCGTCGCGGAAAACCGACGGACAGCTGAAGCACGACGACGGCCTGCTGATGGTGGACTGCACGAGCTTCGGCGAGGACGACTGGGAGCTGCTGGCGGAGAAGCAGCCGTCCGTCGGCCACACGCCGGCGCTGTTCTACCGTACGACGCCGGACGGAGAGACGGAGGCGTTCCTCGAAGGAGTGACGAAGCTCAGGTTGAGCGGCGGCGTCACCTGGGTCTGACTCGTGTCGGTTACGTCCGCTGCTTCACGCTGACGGACAGTCCGTCGTCCACCGGCAGCAACGTGGTCGTGAACTCCTCCACGTCGTCGACCGCGTTCAGGTACTCCAGTACGCCGCGGGTCCCGGCCTCTGCGCCCTCCGGCATCTCCGCGTCGTCGAGGGTCGTGTCGCGGTCTCCGTAGACCTCCGCGAGTGCTGGGAAGTTCACGACGTCGCCCTCTTCGGCGTTCCCCGCCCACATGACGTTGTCCGCGACTACGACGCCACCGTCCACGACCCTGTCGCGGACATCGTCGAACGCCTCCGGGTATCTCGGTTTGTCGAGGTCGAGGAATACGACGTCGAACGTGCCTTCGAGATGCTCGACTACGTCGAGTGCGTCGCCGTCTTCGTAGGTGAACGAGGGTTCGTAGCCGCCGCTTCCGAGGTAGTCACGGGCGTCGTCCAGCAGGTCGGTGTCGCGCTCGGTCAACACGACCTCGCCTCCGGTCATTCCGCGGGCGAACCAGCTGGCGCTGTATCCGAAGCCCGAACCCAGCTCCAGCACCCTGGAGGCGTCGACTATCCCTGCGGTCTGCGCGAGCCAGCCTCCGGCGGCTCGACCTGCTATCGGGAAACCCTGGTCGCGTGCACGCTCCTCCATCTCCAGCTGGA
>CAZXNG010000013.1:0-9074 GCA_964642065.1 uncultured Halobacteriales archaeon | reverse complement strand
TCCGGATAAACTGATTTGTCGAGGGCTCGCGTCTACGGCGTATGAAGCTCTGGAAGCAGAGGGTGGTGAACGCTGTCGTCGCCGTCACCCTCCTGATACTGGCGTCCTCGCTGGTCTACCACTACATCATGGTCTACGTCGAGGGGCTGAGCCCCGAGGTGGCGGAGCTCCATCCCGTCGCGCAGTACCTTCACTCGCTCCAGGTCGTAGTCGAGACCTACACGGGCACCGGCTACGGCTCGGACTCCGGCTGGGAGTCCCCGGTCGCGAACCTGTTCGTCAGCGCGATGGACCTGTCGACGTTCCTTCTGCTGTTCATCATACTTCCCTACGTCTTCCGTCCGATGCTCGACGCCGTCATGTCGCCGGACTTACAGAAAGCGACGAAGCTCTCGGACCACGTCGTGGTGTGCGACTACACGGAGCGCACGGAGAAGCTCGTGGAGGAGCTGGAGAGCAGAGGTGAGGACTACCTGGTGCTGCTCGAAGACGAGGAGGTCGCGGTCGAGCTGCTGGAGGAGGGAGTGGAGGTCGTCGGTGGCGACCCCTCCTCAGCGGACGGCCTGCGCGCCGCGAACGTGGAGGAGGCTTCCGCGGTCGTGGTGGATACGGAGGACAGCGAGTCCGCGAGCGTGGTGCTCGCGGTGAGGGAGGTCGCCCCCGACGTCCCAGTCACCGTGCTCGTCAGAGACCTCTCGCTGGAGAAGTACCTCCGGTACGCCGGCGCATCCTCCGTGTTGACGCCGCGGCGTCTGCTCGGTCGGCGTATCGCGGAGCGCATCGACGCCGAGATAGATCCGGGTCTGACGGACAGCGCCGAGCTCGCAGGCGGCTACGTGGTCGCGGAGGTCACGGTTCTGGAGGACAGCCCCGTCGTCGGAGGGACGCTCGGGGCTATCGAAGTCCTGCGGGACTCGGACGCCCGGGCTCCCGCGCTCTGGCGGGACGGCGGCTTGGTGCCGTCACCTTCGCCGGATACCGTCGTGGAGGCCCACGACCAGCTGCTGGTGGTGGGCAGGGACGACGAGGTCGCGGAGATAGAGGAGGCTCTACATCCTGGAGTCGAGCATGGCGCGAACATCCTGGTCGCCGGCTTCGGCGAGGTCGGCTCCACGGTGAGCGAGAACCTCCGGATGCACGACAGGAAGTGCACCGTGGTGGACCTGGAGGACGTCGAGGGTGTCGACGTCGTCGGCGACGCGACGGACGAGGACGTCCTCCGCGAAGCTGGTCTGGAGAAAGCGACCGTGTTCGTGTCGACCGTGCAGGACGACGACGAGGCCATCCTCTCGGTGCTGGTCGCGAGGGAGGTCGCCCCCGAGGTCGAGATCATCGCACGCGTCAACGACGGCGACGACGAGAACAAGATCAGGAGGGCGGGCGCAGACTACGTGCTCAGCCTCCCGGAGATAAGCGGCCGCATCCTCGCCGCCGAGCTCCTCGGCGAGGAGCTGTACTCGTTCGACCGACAGACCGGACTGGTCGAGGTCGACGGCTCGGGTTTCGCGGGCGAGGAGGTCGACGAGATCGATCTCGGCGACGGCGGCGTCGTGGTGGCCGTCGAACGAGGAGACGGCGTCCTCCTCGACGTAGAAGACGGGTTCGTATTCGAGGAAGGCGATGTCGTCTACCTCGCGGGGGAAGACGAGGCGCTCGAGGAGGTCGAGCGCGAGGAGTGAGGGTGGTCTACCCCCTGCGGCTACGCTCCAGAAGCCGCCAGCCGCCGTCGACGTCGGAGTTAGGTACGACGACGGTCTCGCCGTCGGGGTTCTCGAGCCGGGTCTTCCTGAGGTCGATGGACTTCACCGTACCCTCTGTGCCGTCGACGTCGACGTGGTCTCCGGGTTCGAAGTCAGGGTCCTTGAGCAGGTAGACTCCGGCGACGGTGTCGGCGATGGCTTCGGACATCGCGTACGCTACGCCGAGGGCGACGAACCCCGTCGCGGTGCCCAGGCTCGCGGCGACCTGCGTCATCCCGACGACGTGGAGGAGGGCGAGGCCCGCGCCGAACCACATGAAGACCGCGGCGACGAGCACGCCGAGGACGGCGACGAGACGTTCCTCCTTGGGGAAGGCCCGGCGGGCGGCTGCCGAGAGTGCGGCGGTAGCTATCTTGATGGCTACGTATGCGACGACGAGGAAGACGGCTCCGTGAACTACCTGTGGGGCGGCGCCGATGGCCTGCTGGACGGTCTCGTCCAGAACTCCACCTGCTACCTGTGCGATTCTGCCTGTCACCATGTGCCCACAACCGTGCTCGTCCGTCATAGTGTTGGCGCGCCGAAGATGTTATCAGGGTGTTATACAAACGGATTATACATGTCAGTTGGACGCGCACAGACCGCGGAAGCTACCCAGCTCGAAAGAGCGCGTGACGGCGAGGTAACCGAGGAGATGGGGTACGTCGCAGACGTCGAAGGCATCGAAGCAGAGGAGCTACGTCACAGGGTGGCGGAGGGCAGTGCGGTGATACCCGCGAACGTCAACCACGAGAGCCTGCATCCGATGACCATCGGCGCAGGCCGCGTCAAGGTCAACGCCAACATAGGAGCGAGCGCCACGTCAAGCACGCCCGAGGACGAAGTGGAGAAGGTCGAACGCGCCGTCCGCTGGGGCTCCGACACCGTCATGGACCTCTCGACCGGCCGAAGCGACCTCGACGAGATACGCCGTCACGTCGTAGAGAACAGCCCCGTCCCGGTGGGCACAGTCCCCGTCTACCAGGCGCTCAACGAAGCGGGCTCCGTCGAGGAGATAACCGGTGACATCCTGCTCGACGTCATAGAGAAGCACGCGCGGCAGGGCGTCGACTACGTCACCATCCACGCCGGCGTGCGGCAGGAGCACCTGCAGCACACGCTGAACCGCACCACCGGCATCGTGTCGCGCGGCGGCAGCATACTCGCGGAGTGGATGGAGACCCACGACCGCGAGAACCCCCTGTACACGCGTTTCGACGAGGTCAGCGAGGTGCTCCGGAGGTACGACGTCACCTACTCGCTCGGCGACGGCCTCAGGCCCGGCTGCATCGACGACGCCTGCGACGCCGCGCAGTACGCGGAGCTGGAGACACTCGGAGAGCTGACTCGGCGGGCGCAGGAAGCCGGAGTGCAGGTGATGGTGGAGGGACCGGGTCACGTCCCGCTCGACCGGATCGAGGAGAACGTCGCGCGGCAGAAGGAAGTCTGCGACGGCGCGCCGTTCTACACCCTGGGTCCCCTGGTCACCGACGTCGCACCTGGGTACGACCACATGACCTCTATGATAGGCGCCGCCGTCATAGGGTGGAAGGGCGCGGACATGCTCTGCTACGTCACGCCGAAGGAGCATCTCGGCTTGCCGGACGCCGACGACGTGAAGGAGGGGTTGATAGCGTACAAGATAGCGGCGCACGCCGCCGACGTGGCGCGCGGCGACGAGGACGCGAAACGGTGGGACGACGAGCTGTCGAAGGCGCGTTTCGCGTTCGACTGGGAGAAGCAGTTCGAGCTCGCATTAGACGGCGAGACCGCGCGGCGGTACCACGACGAGACGCTGCCGGGAGACAACTACAAGGACGCGGAGTTCTGCTCGATGTGCGGCCCCGAGTTCTGCAGCATGCGCATAACCCAGGACCAGCGGAACGCCGCCGGAGAGGACGAGCTCTCGTTCGAGCACACCTACCCCGACGTCGAGGAGGTGCACGTGCTGGAGGAGCGGAGGAAGCGGCTGCTGGAAGACTAAATCTACCGGGAGCGACTGCCGCGGACCACAGTAGAGGAAGGACAGGAGGAGTTCCAGATTCCCTATCCGTACCGGTCACTGATCCCGTCCAACGCAAGCAACCGAAACCGCAACCTGTTAACGCTGCCGCACCGGATTCCCTGGTATGAAGGTCGTGGCGACGGTGGGTTTCCCCGGCAGCGGGAAGAGCGTCTTCGAGGACGTCGCCGAGGAGATGGAGATGCCGGTGGTGTCGATGGGCGACGTCATACGCGAGGAGGTGGCGCGCCGCGGTCTCGAGCAGACGGACGATAACCTCGGGGAGGTAGCCGTCGAGCTCCGCGAACAGCACGGTGACGACGCGGTGGCGGAGAGATGCGTCGACCACGTCCACGACGCTCTCGAGAGGTCGGAAGACGACCGGGTGCTGGTGGACGGGGTCAGGGGGCAGGCGGAGGTCGAGCGTTTCAGAGAGGAGTTCGGTGAAGACCTCGACGTCGTCGCCATCGAGGTGCCGTTCGACGTCAGGCTGGAGAGGCTGAGGGAGCGCGGCCGGTCGGACGACATGTCTTCGGATGAGGAGCTGAGGCGGCGCGACGAACGTGAGAGGGGTTACGGCCTCGACGAGGCTATGGAGGGTGCCGATACCGTGGTAGAGAACGTCGGAACGATAAACGAGTTTAAAGATGTTGCTCGTGGTGTTCTGCAGGACGGCGACCGTTAGTAGTCGGATAAGAACAACGGATTTTTATATTACCACCTTGTACAAAGGACAGAAAGCATATGTCGACGTGTAACAGATGCGGCTCGTACGTGAGTGAAAGCTACGCCAAGGTATTCGGCAACAACGAGGACGAGGTGTACGCCTGTCCCTCGTGCGAGCGTAGCAGAGGCATGGACACCGAAGCAAGCGGCGGCATGGTCAAGACCTGAGTCGCCGCGACCGGTCACCAGCCGAACCGCTCTCCTGCGTCTAACTCGGCCGCCGTCCTACACGAACCAGACCCGGCCCCTACTGGCACCCCATCGCCTACCTATAAACCCCTAGAGAGATAAGACCGACTCGATGGAAGACCTGTGTAGAGACGTCGCAGACGCCGTCCAGGACGCCGTGGAACCCATGATTGGGCAGGAAGCCGCGGACGAGGTCATGGGTATGGGCGCCGACGGCACCCCGACGAAGCGGATAGACGAGGCCGCAGAGGACGCCGCCATGGAGGTCCTCGAGAGCTACGGCGACCTCGAGGTGGTCTCCGAGGAGTACGGCCGAATCTCCTTCGGCGAACCCGAGTACACCGTCGCGATGGACCCGCTCGACGGCACCTACAACGCCGCGAAAGGCATTCCGCTTTACGCTGTCTCCCTCGCGGTCGCCGACGGAGACACCGCCGACGACGTCTTCTACGGATACGTCCGCGAGCTTAACAGCGGCAGCACCTACACCGCTAGAGAGGGCGAGGGCGCGGAGTTCGACGGAACACCGCTCGAGGTCTCCAACGGCGTCGAAGCCAGCGAGATGACGGTCGGTGGGGTCTACAACATAGAGCAGTTCGACCCCGGGGTGTTCGACCGCGTCCGGCTGCTCGGATGCAGCAGCCTCGAGATGTGCTACGTCGCCGCCGGCAGGCTCCACGGCTTCGTCGACATGCGCGCCTACCTCCGGGTCCTCGACTTCGCCGCCGCCAAGCTCGTCATCGAGGAGGCGGGCGGCCGCGTCACCACCGGCGACGGCGGCGACGTCGACGAGATGCTCCGCGCCGACAGACGGTCGAGCGTGGTGGCGGCGGCCCCCGACAGCCACGACGCAATCATGGAGGTGGTGAGGTGACGGCTTCGAGCTCCACCGTCGGCAGCCACGTTGACTCCGTCGAAAGCGTCGGAGTGGTGTCGTACTACGTCCGCGACTCCGGCTACACCGCCCGAAGCGAGTCCGAGGATAGACGGGTGTCGGAGTCCACGGGCACCGTCGAAGACGTCGTCGAACACCTGCGAGGACGGGGAGTCGACTGCGTCCTGAACCAGGAGGCCGCCGACGAGCTCGGCGAGGACGGCGTCGCGGTGTCGGAGATGGCGGACTCCGTCGACGTCGTCGTCACCGTCGGGGGCGACGGCACCGTGCTGCGGGCGTGCGGCGCGATGGAGGAGCCGGTGCCGTTGCTCGGCGTCAACACCGGCCGCGTCGGCTTCCTCGCGGACGTCGAACCCGAGGACGCGGTCGAGGCCGTCGACGGGGTGCTGGACGGCTTCGACGTCGAGAGACGGTCGCGTCTCTCCGTCGAGGTCAACGGCGAGCCGCTGCCGCCCGCGCTCAACGAGACCGTGATAGTGACGTCGCGCCCCGCTAAGATCATGGCGTTCGACGTCTACCACGACGGCGACGAGGTCGAGTCGATGCGCAGCGACGGAGTCGTCGTCGCCACCCCCACGGGTTCGACGGCGTACTCGATGAGCGCGGGCGGCCCGCTCGTCGACCCCCGGGTGCAGGGCAAGCTCGTGGTGCCGCTGGCTCCCTTCCGCATCAACGTCGCACCCTGGGTGCTGGGTATGGAGGGCGAGACCACGGTGGTGCCAACGCGTATCGAGAAGAACGCCAGCGTCGTCGTAGACGGAGCCGACCTGGCGGACGTCGGACGCGGCGACGAGGTCACGTTCGGCCGTTCGGAGCACGACGCGCTGTTCGTCGACACCGGGATGTCGTTCTTCGAGCGCGTCCAGAACAAGCTCTACTGACCGCGGAAACGTTTTCACGTTCCCGCGCCTGGCGTCATCCATGGTCGGAGGATACATCGACCACACGATGATACGTGTCGAGGACCGCGAAGAGAGCGTAGACTGGTACCGCGAGATGTTCGACTGGGTGGTGCACCGCGAGAGCGGCGGCGAGAGCTTCGACCTCATCTTCATGGGCCCCGAGGACGCGGACGGCCGCGAGCACCTGATAGAGCTCACTTACAACCACCCCGACCCCGAGCCCCGGGAGTACGAGATAGGCGACGCATGGGGCCACTTCGCCGTCGCCGTCGACGATGTCCACGAGGCGTACGACGAACTGATGGAGCGCGGCGTCGAAGACTACCGCGACCCCGACAGCTGCGGCGGCCACTACGCCTTCGTCAGGGACCCCGACGGACACGAGATAGAGCTCGTCGAACGAAGCGACGCATAGCGGTCCCGCCTCGCACTGTACGTTCCACGTAAGACCTAAATGCGCGGCACGGATACTGTCGAACATGGTTCCAGCGGACGCTCTCGCGGTCGACCTCGGCTCCGCGTTCGACGAGTCCGGGTACCTCGTCTTCGCGTCCGCACTGCTTTTCGGTCTGCTGGCGTTCCACGTCGCCTGGGTCGCGCGACAGAGGACAGGTGGCGAACGGAGGAAGGCGCAGCCGGAGAGCGCCGACGAGGAGGGCATGGTCGTCTGCCCCGAATGCTCCCAGACCACCGAGGCCGACTACAGGTACTGCCAGCACTGCGTCGCGGACGTCGGAGGGAGCTTCGTCGACCTCGGAGACGGAGGGGGCGGCGAACGAAGCGGGATGTTCTAGAGAAGACCTCCAGAAACGAATCTCCGGCGGTATCTGTACCGTACGCGGGCTTCCGTGGGGTCGACCCGGACGTTTTTCACCGAGGAGTCCTTACAGTCGAACGGAGAGCCGAAACATGGGAATGGGAGCTTACGACGAGAGCGAACAGAACCGTCGTGAGGAGAGCAAGGACGTCGACGACGACGCCGAAGCCGTGACGACGACGAAGTACGAAGGCGAGGTGTCGTACGATACGCCCGACAGCGTCGATGTCCTCATGGACAACTTCCAGGAGTGACCTACCGCTGGCTACGACAGGCCCTCCTCCGTAGCGAGAACTGAAGGGAGCACGGCTGCGTTCCACATCGTTTAACCCCGCGTACCCGCCGGATACAGATGGAATGCAGCCGGCGATAGAGACACGCGACCTCCACAAGCAGTACGACGACGTCCACGCTCTCAGGGGGCTGAGCCTCGAGGTCGAGCAGGGCGAGTTCTTCGGCCTGCTCGGACCCAACGGAGCCGGCAAGACCACGTTCATCAACATACTCGTCGGCCTCGTCCAGAAGTCCAGCGGCGACGCCGAGGTATTCGGCTTCGACGTCGAAGACGACTACCAGCAGGCACGCGACGCCATCGGGCTCGCGCCACAGGAGTTCAACGTCGACAGGTTCTTCCCCATCCGAGAGGTCCTCGTGCACAAGGCCGGCTACCACGGCGTGCCGAAGGAGGTCGCCGAGGAACGCGCCGACCGCGTGCTGAAGGAGGTCGGTATCTACGAGAAACGCGACACCAGGTTCCACTGGCTGAGCGGCGGCATGAAACGCCGGTTCATGCTCGCCCGTGCGATGGTGACCGACCCCGACCTTCTGATACTCGACGAACCCACGGCGGGCGTCGACGTCCAGCTCCGGCACGACCTCTGGGAGCTCATCGAACAGCTCAACGACCGCGGCACCACCATCCTGCTGACCACGCACTACATCGAGGAGGCGGAGCGACTGTGCGACCGCGTCGCCATCGTCGACCAGGGAGAGCTCGTCGAGGTCGAGACCCCCGACCAGCTGATGGACCGCGGCAGCGACACCGTCTACGTCACCCTCCGCGACCCGCCGGAGGAACCGCCGGAGCTCGGGGACGGAGTCCTCGACGCGGGGATGCGGGACGGAGACCTAGTGGTGCGCGCGGAGCACGGGGGACGCGCCCTCCCGGGGGTCGTCCGCGCGCTCGACCGCGACGGCCACGAGATACTCGACATCGACATCAAACGCACCACGCTGGAGGAGGTGTTCGTCGAGGTCACGGACTCGCTCGGCGACGAGGCGCTCGGCGACGTCCGCGAAGGGTTCGAGGAGGGCGCAACGTGACGCCGTCCGCGCTCTCCGCCACGATACCGTTCACCACGGGGTTCCGGACGCTGATGCGTCGGGAAATACTCCGGTACGTCCGACGGCCGCGGAACACCTTCATGCCGCCGCTGATAACCAACGTCCTGTACTTCTCGGTGTTCGGAGTCATCCTCGGAGGCCGCGTCGGCACCGTGCTCGGCGTGGACTACATACTGTTCCTCCTCCCAGGACTCGTCGTCTTAGGCGCGATATCGAACTCGTTCGAGAACAGCTCGTTCTCGATATTCCACGGCAGGTGGAACGAGTACATCCACGCTACCGTGACGTCGCCGCTGAGCTACACCGAGATGGTGCTGGCGTACGTGCTGTCGAGTGCGCTCCGCGGCGTCCTCATCGGCGCCCTCATCGCCGGAGTCGGCGCCGTCTTCATACGACCCGTCCCCGTCCGACACCCCGTCTACCTCGTCGCGTTCATGGCGGTCATAACCACGCTGTTCGC
>CAZXNG010000012.1:729-11669 GCA_964642065.1 uncultured Halobacteriales archaeon | reverse complement strand
CAAGCTTTCTTTCGTTCTCCGTGCTACTCTCCGTGGTAGACCAGGCGGTTCCGCAGCGCGTCCGCCGACAGACGTCCGGCCGCAGGGTTCACTACCACCGCCGTGCCCGACAGAGCTTCTGCCGCGGCGAGCGCGACGCCGCCGGCGGGCGACAGGTCGACGCCGTCCTCTCTCGCCGCCGACAGACATGCGTCGAGCGCATCCCCGTCCTCGACCGCGTGTACGTCGAGGTCACCCATGTCCGATGCTTCGACCGCCGTCTCGACGAGCTCCTCGGCAGGACGCGAGACCTCGCACTCCCCGACCACGGTGTCGGGTCGCTCGCAGGCGACGTAGCCCCCATCTTCCACGGAGTCGACGAAGGGACTGCAGCCGGCGGGCTGGGCGGCGTGAACCATGGCTCCGGAGACAGTCGAGAGCACGCCTGCGAGCATCTCGCCGGTACCCACCGGGACCACTACGTGGTCGAGTCCGTGGTCGGCCGTCTCCTCTATCCCCTCCGCGACGGAGGCGTATCCTGCGATGCGGTCGGCCGAACTCGAACCCCACGTACCTTCTCCGTCGCCGAGCGCGTCGACTGCGTCCTCGTGTCGACCGCGGACCACGGTCATCTCGCCGCCGTGGACGTTGACCATCGACTTGACGTCGAACCTCGTCCTTGAGGGAACGTATGCGTGGACGTCGACGTCGGCGCGCGCTCCGTATGCGGCAGCGGAGACGGCGAGGTCGCCGGTCGACGCCAGCTCCACCCAGTCAACGTCTTCCTCCGAGAGAGCGGAGAACGCGTTCGAGGCGGCGCGGTCGTGAACCGTTCCCGTGGGGTTCACTGCCTCGTCCTTGACGAACAGTCGGTCGAGCTCGTTCCCGTAGTCTTCCGTGAGCCCCGACTCCACCAGCGGCGTCCCTCCCTCGCCAATCGAGACGCCGCCGGCGGAACCGCCTTCGTGGTCTTCCGCGACGGTGACGCAGCCACAGCTACAGACGCGCTCCCCCGTCTTCTCCCCGCATACTACGCATCGGTTCAAGCTTCCTCCTCCAGTAGCTCGGGTAGCTCCGCGAGGTCGTCTATCCGGTGGTCGGGCTCCGTGACGACCCGTTCCTCTCGCCGGGGTATCCAGACGGTTGTCATGCCGAGGTGATCCGCCATCAAGAGGTCGTCGTGAAGCTCGTCGCTGACCATCCAGACGTCGTCGAACCCCTCGGCGACGTGCAGGTAGCCTTCGGGGTAGGGTTTCTCGTATCCCAGCTGGTTGGAGACGACCACGTCGGCGAAGACGTCGGCGATACCGTGTCTCTCGAGGACCTCGTGCACCCATACGTCGACCTGGTCGGTGAACAGCGCTAGCGAGTGGTCGCGGGCGAGCCTCCGGACAGCTTCGACGCGCTCCTCGGGGACCTCGACCGCGGCCTTCCTTTCCTCGAGATATCGCCGGCACCTCTCCTCCGAGGCACCCGTCAGGCGCGACAGCGCGGATATGTACTCCTCCTCGTTCGACAGCAGACCGAGTGAGAACGCTTTGTAGGCGACGTATTCGGGTCGCTCGACGTGGCCGGCCTCCCCAACCGAGTACCGTGAGTCGTCGACGGGTTCGGTGACGGTGCCTCCGTAGTCGAGGACGACGCGCATCAGAGGTGGTCGCGTGCGAGAAGCTCGGCGTTCAGCAGGCTGGCTCCGGCGGCGCCGCGCACCGTGTTGTGGCTGAGGCAGCTGTACTTCACTCCTGCACCGTCGTCACGCACCCTGCCGACGGTTATCGCCATCCCGTCGCCAGCGTTCCGGTCGAGCCGGGGCTGCGGCCGGTCGGGTTCGTCGCGGACGACGACGGTTTCGTCGGGGGCGCTCGGCAGGTCGAGCGAGCGCACACCAGCCATCGAGTCCTCGGCGTCCCCGGGGTCGACGGGGTCGTCGAAGCCGCACCATAGGTTCTCGAGGTGGCCGTCTATCGTCGCGACTCGGTTGCAGGTCGCGGAGATGTCGACGTCCGCCTCGTCGACCTCTGCGCCGTCGAACTCCCCGAGTATCTTCCGCGGCTCCGTCTCCATCTTCCCCTCCTCTTTTCCGATGTAAGGCAGTACGTTGTCGATTATCTCCATCGACTTCACGCCGTCGTACCCCGCGCCGCTCACCGCCTGCAGCGTCGCCACCGTCACCTCTTCCAGGCCGAGGCTCTGGAGTCCGGCGAGCGTCGGCGTCATCGTGATGGCGCTGCAGTTGGGGTTCTTGACGAGGCCGCCGGTCCAGCCGCGTTCGTCCTCCTGCACTTCGAGGAGGTCGAGGTGGTCGGGGTTGACCTCGGGGATGACGAGGGGGACGTCGTCCTCCATCCTCGCCCAGCCGGCGTTGGAGGCGACGAGGTATCCGGCTTCCGCGAACGCGGGTTCGACGTCCTCGGCGACCGAGGAGGGTAGAGCGCTGAAGACTATCTCGACGTCGTCTGGGACGGACGACGGCTCGGTCGTACCTACCTCTACGTCGGCGGCTTCTTCGGGGAGCGGCGTCGGAAGTCTCCAGTCGGCGGCTTCGGAGTATACGCTGCCGGCGGAGCTGGAGCTCGCGGTCACCGCGGATAGCTCGAACCACGGGTGGTCCTCGAGAAGCTGGAGGAACCGCTGTCCTACGTTGCCGGTGGCGCCGAGAACTCCGACCTCTACGTTCATTACGCGGTGGTAGCGGGGGCCCGCTCAAAACAGTTTTCTTACGAGACGGTTACGAGAGCGGAGGTTTCTCTGCCCGAACGCACAGGGTCTCTGCCGAGCCTATCGGTTCACCGTCTGCCTCCAGCCGAAGTCAGCTCCACCGCGCGATAGACGAGCAGACCGGTCAGAGCAGCGAGCACGGCGTACCCAGCGGCGTCTTCGACTCCCGAGACGAGAACGACCGCGGCAGCCGACGCGGACACCGGCACCGTGGCTCTCCGGAGCTCGCTGCAGCCGGCGTCCCGCCACCGTTCACCTTCCTCTGCCGCGGCTACCCGCCACCAGTAGAACCTGTATACGGCCCCGAGGAAAGGTACGTAGTCGACGAGGGACGGCCTCCCCCAGTCCCTCGAGTCGGCGTCCATCCGGCTACAGTATGTCGTCGAGCTCGGGGAGGTCCTCGTCCTCGACGTCCTCGATGTCGGTTCCGATGTCCTCGATCTCGTCCGAGTCCCCGGACTCGGAACTCTCCGTGGACTCCTCGGAGGAGTCGGCCTCCCCGACCTCGTCCTCGACCGCGACCTCGCCCTCCTCGTCCTCGACATCGAGGTCCTCCTCGATCTCCTCCACCTCCTTGACGGAGAGCGGTATGTCGCTTAGGAGCTGACCTATCTCCTTCCTCGCGACGCGTGACGCGTGTTCCTCGCTCTCGATGTTGAAGACCTTCATCTCGAGGTCGAGCGCCACCAGGCCTTCGTCGGCGGCGATGAACGCGGGTTCGAGCTCGCCGCCGCAGTCGGGGCAGCTCCTGTCGGCGACGTTTATCTCCACGTAGTTGAGGTCGGGGTTGAGCATCTCCCCAATCTTGCTTATCGATATCCTGACGGCCTCGTCCTCCGTCTCCACGTCGTACACCGGTACCGCTGCTTCGACTACTACTCTGCAGTTCATCGTCGCCGGAGTTAGGTGCGTTCGGATAAAAAACCTTGCGCCCATGGGGGTGAAACTAACGAAGAACTTATGCGACTTCCAGACCTCTCTATGGTAGATGGATTTCGAAGGACTCCTGCAGGACGAGGTCGTCCAGGCGTACCTCGCTGAGATAGTCGGCGCCGAAGGTATGCCGGTCGCGATGAACCCGACGGAGGAGGAGATAGTCGACGAGGACCTCGCCGAGGAGCTCGATATCGACCCGAAGGTCGTCCGCCGGACCCTGTTCATCCTGTACGAGAACGACCTGGCGTCGTACCGACGAGACCGCGACGAGGAGAGCGGCTGGTACACGTACCTCTGGAGCTTCGAGTACGACAACATCACAGACAAGCTCAACGTCGAGATGAAGAAGCTCGACGAGAACCTCAAGAAACGGCTGGAGTACGAGCGACAGAACGAGTTCTACATCTGCGAGATAGACGGCATCAGGTTCGAGTTCGACGAAGCCATGGACCTCTCCTTCAACTGTCCCGAATGTGGTTCGCCGCTCGACCCCATGGACAACCAGGATCTCGTGGACGCCATGGAGGAACGCGTGGAGGCGCTCGACGAGGAGCTCAGCAAGGTGGACGTCTAGATGCTGGCTCCGCGCTCGCGGGAGAGGTGGTAGATGCAGGTCGACCTCAACGCGAAGGTATACGTCGAAGGAGACGCCCGCGACCGGGTGCTGGACTCCGCCCGCGGGCTGATATCCAACGAGATAGGCGAGCTGGGGATAGACTACTCCATCGAGGTAACCGAGGAAGGATACCTCCGCGTCGAAGGTGAGGGAGAGGACACGACGGTGGCGGAGAACCTCCTGAGTGAGCGGTTCGGCGTCCTCGTGGACGACCCCGAGCAGGACGAAGAGTACGTCGCACGGCTGGAGGAGTGGGACGACGACGGCTTCATTGTGGACTGCGGCGTCGAGCTACGGGTGCCGGCAGAGCATCTTGAGGAGCTCGGCCAGGGGTCGCCGAGCCAGATACGTCAGCGGTACGGACTCGTCCAGCACGTCCCCCTAGACGTCGTCTACGAGGGCGGAGGGGAAGCCCGTCTCTCGGACGGACAGGTCGACGACCTGTGGGACTGGACGCGGGGAGACGGCAGGTTGAACGTGAACTCGACGACGCGCAGCGAGCTACGCGCCACCCTCAACCGCGCGGGCCACGCAGACGACGTCGTCACCATCGACCGACTGGGGCTGCTGGAGCAGAGCGTAGTCTGCACCCCCGACACGGACCCACCGGGTCTGCTGTCGAGCGTCGGCCCCTACGTACACGGTGAGATGCTGTGCGTCGTAGACTGACCCCAGTTGCGGTACTGCTGCTGGTGCTGGCGACTGCCGCCGTCACCGGATGCCTCGACCCCACACCCGACCAGCGCGAGTACGGAGAGCTCTGGAACACCACGGAGAACGTCACCTACTACCTCGAGGACGACACCTACACCGCGGTGATAGCGCTCCCGGAGGGTGAGGACAATCGGACGCTCAGGCTGTGGCAGCGCGACCCGCTCGGCGGCGACGCCGCGGTGACCGCGACAGCGGTGAAGTTGAACCGGGACGGCGACGTCGAGAACGCCAGCACGGAGAGGTTCGACGACCGGACGGAGATACAGGTGGGCGCGGAGCCCGCTCAGGTCGCCTACACCGGTCTCAAGCACTCGGGGGAGTTCGGACGACCTGTCCCTGTAAACGGCAGCGTCGCCGTCCACCTGCCCGAGGGAACCGATGCCCGGAACTTCTTCGTGGGCAAGATCACTCCGGGAGGCTACGAGGTGGTCTCCGAGAGACCGCTGGTGGTGCGGTGGGACGAGGTCGGCCGCGGCGAACACGTGACCGTGGACTACTATAGCCGCGGACACCCCTGGATACTGCTCGCCGCCGTCGTTCTACTCGCCCTGGTAGCCGCAGGCGTCGTATACCACTACCGGAACCTGATCGAGGAGCTGAGGGAGAAGCGCAAGACGAAGGAGCGCCGGTACGACTGAGTACGCGTGAGGACGGTGTGCAGCCGTGCCGTCGTTGCGTCGGGACGTCGGTACCCTTAAATCCGGAAGCCTCGTCTGTAAGGGAAATGACAGACGGCTTCGACAAAGCCAAGTGGATAAACCTGCCTCGGAACGTCGTCGTAGGCCGCGACGTCCTCTCCGACGTCCCCGACGTGCTCGACACCCGTCTGGGGTTCGAGTCCGCCGTCGTCGTCACGTCTCCGACGACGCGGGAGATAGCGGGCGACGAGGTCGCAGAGCTCGTGGAGTCGGCAGGAATCGAGCCCGAGACCGTCGTAGTCGAGGAAGCGGGTTTCGACGCGATAGACGACGCAGTGGAGGTCGCCGATGAGACCGGAGCCGACGTCCTGCTCGGCGTCGGAGGCGGAGTCCCCATCGACACCGCGAAGGTCGCCTCCGAGGAGGTCGACGTCCCGTTCGTCAGCGTGCCGACGGCCGCCAGCCACGACGGCATCACGTCGTCACGCGCCTCCATCCCCGACGGCGACCGCCGGCACAGCGTCGAAGCCCATCCACCGCTCGGCGTCGTCGCGGACACCTCCATACTCGCCGACGCACCCTACCGCCTGACGGCCAGCGGCTGCGCCGACATTATCTCGAACTACACCGCGGTGCTCGACTGGCAGCTGGCGCGCAGGCTGCAGAACACCTACTACAGCCGGTACAGCGGCGCGTTGAGCGAGATGACGGCGGAGATACTCGTCGAGAACGCCGACAGCATCCGGCCGGGCTTCGAGGAGAGCGCGTGGATGGTGGTGAAGGCGCTCGTCAGCAGCGGCGTCGCGATGTCCATCGCCGGCTCGTCGCGGCCGGCGAGCGGCGGCGAACACAAGTTCAGCCACGCGCTCGACCGCATCGACCACGAGCGCGCGCTCCACGGCGAACAGTGCGGCGTCGGAACCATCGTCACCATGTACCTCCACGGAGGCGACTGGGAGTCGATACGGGACGCCCTCGAAGCCATCGGCGCGCCGACGACCGCGGACGAACTAGGGTTCAGCGGGGAAGAGGTCGTCGACGCGCTCGTGAACACGAAGGAGATACGGCCGGAGCGTTACACAGTCCTGACAGGGATAACGCGGGACGCAGCGGAGAACGCCGTCGAGGAGACCGGAGTCGTCTGACCGTAGGGATACGCGACAGGAAGTTCAGCCGGAGACCCTGAACCGGTCGTTGCGTGGCTCGTATATCTCGCCCTTGGTCTTCAGCTGCTCCAGCTCCTTCTGCACCTTCTCCGCCTCGATACCGTTCTCCTCCGCCATCTCCAGCACGTCGTCGCGTGGCGCCCAGTCGTCGTCGTTGTCCTCGGCTATGCGTTTGATTATCTCCTTGATGCTGCGGATACGCTCACGCTGGCTGTGGCTCGTCCCCGCCTCGATGATGTCGATGTCGAACTCCTTCGTGTCGGGGTCCATGCCGACCTCCTCCAGCGACGCCATCGTCACCTCGATGGCGCGTTCGGCGTCCTGCATAGCTACCTCGTCGCTGAGGCGGACGCGGGCGCTAGCCTCCGCCAGCCGGACCAGCGCCTCGAGCTTCCTCGCGGTCACCGGCACCACGTCCTCGCTGCCGCTGGTGCGCAGGTCGACGTAGAAGTCCTCCAGCCTCTCGCGGGCGTCCTCCGTCATCCTGGGGTGGCACTCGCGGCGGCTGTAGGCGATGTACTTCCGCAGGAGCTCGCTCTCGATGTCTGGTTCGATGGACTCCATCGCGTCCTTCGGGTCCTCGCCGCTCGCCGACAGCTCGCCTGCGTAGTTCGTCTGGAGGATGTGGCTGGCGAGACGGCTGTCCTCCTCCTCGTCGGGTTCGTCGTGCACCGTGAAGATGAGGTCGAACCTCGATATCAGCGCGGGTTCGAGGTCTATCTGCTCCGCGATGCCCTCGTACCTGTCGAACCGGCCGTGCTTGGGGTTCGCAGCGCCGAGCAAGCTGCACCGGCTCTTCAGCGTCGCGTTGATGCCGGCCTTCGCGACGGAGACCTGCTGCTGCTCCAGTGCCTCGTGTAGTGCGCTCCGGTCCTCGCTGCGCATCTTGTCGACCTCGTCGACGCAGGCGATGCCCTTGTCGGCGAGAACGAGCGCGCCGGCTTCAAGCGTCCACTTTCCGTCGCCGAAGTCGTCCTGCACGGCGGCGGCGGTGAGACCTGCGCTGGTGGCGCCCTTGCCGCTGGTGTAGATGCCGCGCGGCGCTATCTTCTGCGCGTACTGCAGCAACTGGCTCTTCGCGGTACCGGGGTCGCCGACGAGGAGGACGTGCATGTCGCCGCGGATACGGGTCTCGTCGGGCAGGGTCTTCGTGACTCCGCTGAACAGCTGGAGCACCATCGCGAGCTTCTCCATCTCGTAGCCGTATATCGACGGAGCGATGCTCTCGACCACGTCCTCGAACAATGTGTCGCGGCCGGCAAGCTCCTCTATCCTTTCTACGTCCTCCTCGGTTATCTCGAAGTCCTCGAAGTCCTGGTCCTGTATCTCGACGTTGTTGCCCTCGATGTACAGCTCGAACGTCGTGCTGTCGTCCTGCGGCGTCGCCCGTAGGATACCCGTCGCGGTCACGCGATCTCCTGGCGCGACCTTTCCGGTGACATCACCCTCGATGTTGACATCTATCTTCTTCGGCGTCTGTCCGCCGCGCAGCCCCTCGGGGCTCTCCTGCACACGTATCTTCTGGCTGTCGACGAACCGCGACTGGTCGTGCAGTAGCTCGAACGGCCCCTTACGCTCGCAGCCGTTGCACTCGTGTGGTTCGCGGAACTCGTTGCCGGTCTGGGTTATCTGTGTCAGGGTGCCGCAGCGCTGGCACTCGAACGTCGCCTCCAGTATCTTCGGGAGGACGTCGGTCGCCTTCCGGACGATTCCCTCGACGGATATCAGCTTGTTGACGTCCTCGCTGCGTATCTCCCGTATCTCGGTCTTACGGGTGAACTCGCTGACGCGGACGTCGGTGTTCTCGAGCGAGACGTCGGCGGCGACGTCGAACTCGGCGAGCGCGCGCTCGGCGGCGCGCAGCGTCTCCTCGGGATGCAGCAGGAGGTCGTCGGCGAGGTCGGGGTCGAACTGCACGAGGTCGGTGTAGAAGATCCTGAGGCTGTCGCGTTCGCCCTGAGCTATCCGTCCGACCTCGTCCTTGCAGTATCGTCGGTAGAAAGAGTTCCAGGTCTCGAGGAGCTCGGGACTCTCGGCGGCCATGGTCGTCAGTCTACCGCGGCTGTCAAAATACTAGTGGTGTGGTTTCCTTTTTACCGGAAGTGGAACCGCGAGAAGGCTCCGGGTTCCCGACGCCTTCTACCGCTCACGAAACGGGTTCTCAGCCGGCGTGTTTCTCAGCCTTCTTCTCCGCTGCTCTCGCCGCCCTCTAGCTCGTCGTCGTACTCGTCTATGACCTCGTCGGGGTCCTGTATGTCGGCGGCGGTCTGGCCTTCCTTTATCTTCTGCGCCTGCTCCTCCATCTCCTGTATGTCGAGCTGGGCTTCCTCGTCTATCTGTCCGAGTATCTCTTCGATGTCGTCGAGGCCGAGCAGGCTTCGGGTCTCTTCGTCGAACTCCAGCGACTGTAGCTCTTCGGCGTCCCGCGACACCTCTCCGTCCGTGAGGTGCTTGCCGTACCTGCTGACCAGCGACGTCAGCTCCTGCGGCAGGACGAACGTAGTAGATTCGCCCTGTCCGATGTTCTCCAAGGTCTCCATGCCTTTCTCGATGACGGCGCGCTCGCCCATCGAGTCGGCGGCGCGGGCGCGGAGCACCGTGGAGATGGCGTCACCCTGCGCCTCCAAGATCTGGCTCTGCTTCTCTCCCTGCGCCCGTATTATGTTCGCCTGCTTGTCTCCCTCTGCCTTCTCGACCGCGCTCCGTCTTTCGCCCTGCGCCTCCAGTATCATCGCGCGACGGCGGCGCTCGGCGCTGGTCTGCTGCTCCATCGCGTTCTGGACGTCGGTCGACGGTTTGACCTCCCGTACCTCGACAGATTCGACGCGGATGCCCCAGGCGTCCGTCGCCTCGTCCAGCTCCTGACGGATGCGGGCGTTTATCTCCTGACGTTTGTTCAGGGTGTCGTCGAGCTCCATGTCGCCGATGACGGCCCGGAGCGTCGTCTGCGCGAGGTTGCTGTCGGCGTTGATGTAGTTGTCGACCTCGAGGAACGCTTTCTTAGCGTCCATCACCTTCATGTAGACGACTGCGTCGCACGTCACCGGCGAGTTGTCGCGGGTGATGGCCTCCTGACGCGGGACGTCGATGGTCTGCGTCCGCATGTCGAAGGTGTAGGTGTTGTTGACGAACGGCGGCACCAGGTTGATGCCGGGTTCGAGAAGCCGGCGGTACTCGCCGAAGACGGTGAGCGCGCGCTTCTCGTACGCCTTCACTATCTCGACGCTCTGCCAGAGCGCGAGCACGACGAGCGCGAAGACGATGACTGGGACGATGGTGGGTATGTCCCCGACAGTCTGCAGCGGAACAGATTCTATCATCACGCCTCAAATGAACGGCTTCGTTTAAATCTCTGTCCGTTGGTGCGATGGCGAAAGAAGAGACGAGGGTCGGGTAGGGCTCAGGGATGCAGCACTATCTTCCCGGTGGTCTCGCGGTTCTCCAGCGCCCGATGGGCTTCGGCGGCGTCCTCGAGCGCGAACGTCTGGCCGACGTGTACCTCGACGTCGCCGCTCTCCAGCAGGGAGTTCACCTCTTCGACGGCCTCGTAGACACGCTGTGGATCGTGCTGCATCGCCTGTCCGAGGTGGTAGCCTATCACGGAGTGGTTGCCGAACAGCAGGTCGGGGGTGTTGGCGCTCGGCGGGTCTCCGCTGGCGACCCCGTAGGCGACTACGCGGCCGAAGTGGCTGAGGCAGTCGAAGCTGTCGCGGAACGCGTCGCCGCCGACGCCGTCGAGGACGAGGTCGACGCCTTCGCCTCCGGTCAGCTCGTTGACCCGGCTGCTGAACTCCTCTTCCTCGTAGTTTATCGGGTGGTCGCAGCCGTGGCTCCTGGCGAGCTCGAGCTTCTCCTCCGTCGACGCGGTTCCGAAGACCTCCGCGCCGGCCTCGTCGGCGAGCTGGACGGCGGCGGTGCCGACGCCGCCGGCAGCGGCGTGTATCAGCACGCGTTCTCCTTCCTCCAGCCCGCCCCATCCGTGGAGGCAGCCGTGCGCCGTCAGGAACTGGACGGGTACGCCGGCGGCCTCGTCGAACGAAAGCGGCTCCGGCACGTCGAACAGCGCGTACTCCGGTGCGACGACGTACTCGGCGTAGCCGCCGTCGTCGAGCATCGCGACGACGCGTTCGCCTTCCTCGCGGTCGACGCCGTCCCCGACCTCGACGACGGTGC
>CAZXNG010000012.1:0-719 GCA_964642065.1 uncultured Halobacteriales archaeon | reverse complement strand
GCCACCGGGGTAGAGTCCGCGGCGCTGCATCACGTCCGCGAAGTTCACGCCGACGGCTTCGACATCTATCAAGACCTCTCCGGCGTCGTGTGCCGGTCTGTCTATCTCGGATTCTACGAGCTTGTCGGCGGAGCCGTAGCCCGCTATCTCGACGGCTTTCATGAGCGGTAGAAGACGGGCTCGTCGGAAGAACCTGCCGCCGGCTCTACGGGGAGGTCAGGCGTTCGACGAAGTAGACGTTGCGTCGCGTCAGCGGGCTCTCTCCTCGTTGTGCTCGCGGATGAGGTCGTCGGCCTCGTCGACGGGTGCCACGTCGAGGACGTTGCCACCGCGGGGATCCACGACCTTCACGCGGGTTCCTTCGGGGATGCGTTCTCCGGTGTAGCTTCGGGCGGTGTAGTGGGGGTCGAAGCCCTGACGGAGCTTGACCTTTCCTGCGTCGGTGGTGACGGGCTGTTCGACGACGCCTTCCGCTCCCTGCAGACGGTAGCGGTCGCTCGTCTGGGGTCCCCGTTCGCCGAAGATGTCGAAGTTCCGGAACAGGAGGAAGGCTCCGGCGCCGTAGACTCCGGCGAGCAACGACAGCTGCAGCAGGCTTCCGACGCCGGGCACGAGGACTCCTGTGACTCCGGCGAGCATCAGGCCGGTGCCGAGCACCATCAGGGTGCCGCCGGGAACCAGCGCCTCGCCCATCAGGACGAAGAGCCCGACGACTGCGA
>CAZXNG010000011.1:0-13234 GCA_964642065.1 uncultured Halobacteriales archaeon | reverse complement strand
CCCCCTGTCTGACGTAGACTTTTAATACAGGGGGTCTAGAGTTGGGGTATGAACAACTCAGGCTCCGCCAGGGTCGCGACCTTCATCGACAAGGGGGGTACGGGGAAGACGACTACAGCGGCGCACCTCGGGGTCGCGCTGTCGCGGCAGGGCAACGACGTCCTGATGGTCGACCTCGCGGGCAAGCAGGGAGACCTCAGCAAGCACTTCGGCGTATGGGAGACCGTGGAACGCTGGATAGCGGAGGACGACGACTGGCCGAACATCAGTACGGTGTTCCAGGACGAGTGGGACATCATCGTCGACAAGCTCGGAGACAGCGCCATACAGGATCTGATAGTGGAGACCGGTGAAGGCCCCGACCTCATCCCCGCACACCCCGGCCTCGACAGCCTAGACGCCGAGCTCGGCAACATCGACAACCCCGACGAACGGTACAGCAGGTTCGACGGCTTCCTCGACGAGT
Source organism: uncultured Halobacteriales archaeon (assembly GCA_964642065.1). Lineage (GTDB taxonomy): Archaea > Halobacteriota > Halobacteria > Halobacteriales > Halorutilaceae > JAQZDA01. The sequence continues at coordinate 12,768 of CAZXNG010000011.1, read as the reverse complement.
ATGTCGAACCCCTCGGCTACGACGTCGTGCTCGTAGACCTGCCGGGCATCACCAACAACGTCACGTACAACGGCCTCTGGGCGACCCGCAGCGTCATCGCGCCCGCGGAGATGGGTGTCTTCGAGGCGAGCCAGCTGCAGGCGCTGGAGAAGGACCTCCACCGGATGGACGACAACTTCGACGTCGAGGTCGAGCTCTGCATGGTCGTACCCAACAAGGTCGACCGCCGCACGAAGCTCGCCGACGAGTACCTGGAGAAGTACGAGTCCGCGTACCCCGAACGCGTAGGAGAGCCGATACCCGTCAGCCAGGACATACGTAACGCAGCCGACGACGGCCATACCATCTTCGCTTTCGAGGAGCCTTCGTCGACGGCGGACCGGGCGATACACAGCTACGAGGTGAACGCCGAAGAGCTCGTCACCGAGCTCCAGCCGCCGTCCACGACAAACGTGGAGGCGGTATCGGATGACTGAAACCGACATAGAGGCGGAGGAGATCCGCGAACTCAAGAAGAAGACGTCGCGCGAAGACAGGTTGAGCGAGGGGCCAGACGCCGAGGACCTCGAAGCCGACGAGGACGTCGACTACACCCCGATAGACGAGGTCGTGCTGAGGGAGAACGCCGACAAGGACATCGACGCGCTGAAGCGCGAGACCGAGAAGGGGGAACGCGTCGAAGAGGAGGACGTCGAGGAGGCGGAGCTCCATCCCTACGACGACTACGACTTCGACTACGACGAAGAATCCGTCCAGGACCCCTACTGCGGCAACTGCGAAGCCATCGAGTTCAGGAAACGCAAGGGCGAACCCGAACCCCACTGCAGCCTACACGACACCGCCACCAAGCTGAAGCCCGGCTACGTCTGCGGAGGCTACGTTCCCCAGGGAATGGACGACTCCTGAAACCGAGGCCGGTCCGGTGACCCCGGCCCCGTCCCGTTACCGTTATTGACGGTGCCGTCCAACGACGGACATGGAAGGCCCGGTAGATATAGAGCACTCTGGAACGACCTTCTCCTTCGACTCCGAGGGCGTGAGCGTCGAGTACGAGGGCCACGAGTTCCGGATGCGTCGCGAGGTCGTCGAGAGGGCCGCGGACGAGGACTACTACGACGTTACCGACCACGAGGTCGCGCGGATGGTGGACCACGACATCGAACCCGAAGGACCCGCACGTCGGATAGGTGACATCCTCTGATGTTCCGGGTGACGTTCCTCGGCACCGGTGGCTCGATACCACAGGTGGAGAGGAACCCCAGCTCCGTCGCCGTCGAACGCGAGGGCGACCTCCTGCTGTTCGACTGCGGAGAAGGCACGCAGCGGCAGATGATGAAACACGGAACCGGGTTCGACGTCGACTCGGTTTTCGTCTCCCACGTACACGGCGACCACGTGCTCGGCCTACCGGGGCTGTTCCAGACCTGGACTTTCCAGGGTCGCGACGAAGGGGTCGAGGTCTACTGTCCCCGCGGCGTCGGCGACGCAATACGTGAATGCGTCGGGCTCGTCGGCCATCGACCGCAGTACGACGTCGACGTCACCGAGCTTGACGACGGCGACGTCGTCGACGCGGACGGCTACGAGGTGCGGGCGTTCGAGACCGCTCACGGCAAGGTCGAGAGCCTCGGGTACGTCGTCGACGAAGGCGACAGGAAAGGCAGGTTCGACCGCGAGCGCGCCGAGGAGTTCGGCGTACCGCCGCACCGTTTCTCGGAGCTCCACGAGGGCGGGGACGTCGAGCTAGAAGACGGCACCGTCGTCCGGTCGGACGAGGTCGTGGGGGAAGCACGTCCAGGCAGGAAGGTGGTGTACACGGGCGACACCCGGCCGACGGAGCGCACCGCGCGGGAGGCGGAGGGCGCCTGTCTCCTCGTGCACGACGGGATGTTCGCGTCGGAGCTAGAGGACCGTGCAGTCGAGACCGGTCACAGCACCGCGGGAGGCGCGGCTCAGGTCGCGGCGGGAGCGGACGTCGACCTGCTGGCGCTCACCCACGTGAGCTCCCGGTACAGCGCCGACGCGTCCCCGCTAGAGGAGGAGGCACGGCAGGTCTTCGAAGACTGCTTTGTCGCGTACGACGGCGACCGGGTCGTGGTGGAGTACCCAGACAAGGAGAGGGATACGCGCAGGGTCGAGGAGTTCGACTGAGCGGCGGATTCAGCGGGCCGAGGATGGCTGGATACCGGCCCCTACATCTCCTCTATCTCCGAGGCGACGCTCAGGACGTACTCTCCCGTGGCCACCATAGGCAGCCGACGGGTCCTCCAGACGACGCCTTCGGCGGGGGACTCCACGGTGTCTTTCTCGTTGCCGAAGACGTCCGTGACGGAGAAGAGAGCGTCGCCCTCCTCGACCTCGTGGTAGAGGTCGGTGTGGACCTCCACGAGGCCTCCGCGGTCGGCGTAGACGTTCTCGAACGCCTGCGCCCTGTACTGCTGGGTTGGTTTCTCCGGGTCTCCGTCGAGCATGTCGTAGCTCTTCATCACGTTGAAGACGCCCTGTACGCCCTTCTCTATCGAACCCTGGTTCCATCCGACGGCCCCTCCGAGCTCGGGGTCCACGACAGGTACTCCGTCGTCCGCGGCGACCCGCGCCAGCTGTCCCTCGGGTCCCTTGCGGTCGAGCACGTACTCCGTGCCGAAGGCGCGGGCGAGCGCCAGGCACTCGGCATGCAGCTCGTGACTGGTTCCACAGCGCACGCGTACCTCGTCTATCATCCGGCTAGTCGAACCCTGATGGAGGTCGAGCGCGAGATTGCAGCGTTCCACGGCTTCCTCGTAGACGAGGGCGGCGAGCCGTTCGCTGCTCGAGCCGTCCCTGTCGCCCGGGAACACCCTGTTTATCTTGGTGTCGTCGACGGGGTTCCTGTGTTCCGCGGACTGGAAGCCGTGGTAGTTGAGCACGCCGACGCAGAGAAGCTGTCCCGAGAGATCCGCGGGGTCCATCCGCTCGACCGTCTCCTTCACCACTCCTACTCCGTTGAGCTCGTCGCCGTCGCTCACCGCCTGCAGGTAGAGCGTAGGTCCGTCTCCGGCTCCGTTCACCGCGGCCACGGGGAGACCGAAACCTCCTCCGTCCCTGGTCTCACCGGCTTCGAGGCGTCCGAACGCCTTCTCCCCGGTAGACGCCTCCGCGGATCCGAACTCTAGCATACCCCGGACGTCTACATCCGGAGTAATTATTCTACCGTTGAAGAGCCGTCGTTCTCCGGCTCAGAGGTCGAGTCGGTTCGGTACGGTCGGGAAAGGTAGAGGTAGTGCTGTCCTGTCGGCCGGTTACTGCGGTCCTACGCGGGTTCGACGCGCCAGGTCGTCGCGCTGGCGTAGCTCCACTTCTCGATCTCGAGGTCCTCGCAGCTCTCGGACAGATGCAGCATGTTGGTTCCTATCTCCTTCGCCGACATGTCGAGTTCGTCGGAGATGAACTTGCTCTTGAAGTACACCTTGCCGTCTCTCGCCTTCTCCTCGAGGTACTCCACTATCTGGCTCTGCTTGTCGTTCAACCGCGTACGAGTGTTCTGTGTGGCGGTGGACATCTGTCTCTACCTCGACGTTGTGTATGAGGGGTTACTTGTTAAACACCTATCAACGTTCGAAATTATTGTCCGTTTTTCACCTCGTTCAGACGCGTTCGGCCGCGTTGAAGAACGCGCGAGACAGTTCGAGACCGTTCAAGACTACCTCTAAGGCATCCTATTCGGAGCTGTCCTCTATCAGCTGGAACAGCTTCTCGAAGAAGAAATCCTCGTACTTCGCCGGATCGTCGACCGTAGGGCGGGAGTTGACCTCGTTGACGAGGGCGCGCGCGCCGTCCAGCACGTCGACTCCGCAGAAGTCGACTCCGAGAACCCGGGCCGCCTCGACGGCGGACTCCACCACCTCGGACGGAGGATCTACCGCTACCGCGTCTGCCCCCCGATGCACGCTGTGTCTCCATCCCCTACCTTCGCGCTTCACCGCTCCCACGTAGTCGCCGTCCACGACCATGACGCGGTAGTCGTCAGCGTCGGTGACGAACTCCTGCACTAGGAAGCTCCTGTCGAACACCAGGGAGGACTCGTGGAGCACCGAGAAGTAGTCGGCGACGCCCTCCGCCGACTCCCTGTCCTCTACACGGGTTACGCCGCGTCCACGCGTCGCCGAGTTGGGTTTGACGACCGCGGAACCTCCGACCTCTTCGAACGCGGACGATACCTCGTCGGCGGGGACGGGGCTCGACAGCAGCCGGGTCTCGGGGACCGCGACCCCGTGGTTCGAGAGTCGGGCGAGGCAGGCGGCCTTGTTACGCGTCAACACGACGTCGTCGCGGTCGACCACCCACGGGAGACCCCACTCCTCGTCGAGGTAGCCCGCCTCGACCAGCCGCGGGGGATAGACGAGGCCGATGTCGGCCTCCGGCGAAGACTCCTCGCCGACCCTGTACATCTTCCCCGAAACTTCGAGACCCACTACTTCGACACCGAACTCCTCCAGACCCTCCCTGAGCCTCCGCGTCGAACCGTCTCCGTGGGTGGACAGCAGCTTCATCTCAGGGGAAGACGTGTTCCGGAGGTAAAGATGTACGAGGTTCCCCTCCGGCGTCCCGAACACCTCCCCGCAAGCTATATACCACGCCGTCCCAGACACACGACTGATGGGCAAGATAGAAGTCGATCTTCCCGACCGTCTTGAGATGCAGATAAACCAGCTGATAGAGGAGGGAGAGTACATCGACAGCCAGGAAGCTATAGAGGATCTGATTTCCGTAGGAATCAAAACCCTCAGGACGAGCGGGAGACAGGAGGACGAGGACGAGTTCGAGCAGTACGGCGACACCGTCGGCGGCGACGACGAGTACGTGTTCTGAGGTACCGGGGTAGTCTCGTTCTTCTTGTCTTTTTCTGTATCCGTAAATCTGATTTGCTCTACTCTTCCTTGAGGTACAGGGAAGCGACCGCCGATAGGACGTCGTCGACGGCGTCCTCCGGAGCGTAGACCCCGAACCTCTCCTGCTCCTCCTGCATCTTCTCCAGCGCCTCCACCAGCCTCGACGCCTCCTCTAGACCCCTGACCTCTCCGTCGACGACGACGCTGGCACCGGACTCCACCATGTCAGGGGGAGAGGAGACGTCGACGAGCACGTCGTCGGGGTCGACGCCCACCCGTTCAGCGACCTCCCGTTCCACGGAGCGAGCGTCGGCTTCCACCGCTTCCTCGTGGACGACGTCGGGACGCACCCAGACCGCCTGCTTGTACAGCCGGCGTTCCCTCAACCTCCTCTCCGTCTCCCTGGTGTCGGGGTTGTCGCGTAGCGCGACGACGAAGTCGTGGTCGTCCATCCGACGTATCTCCTCCGCCGACGCCTCCCCGGACTCCACGAGCCGACGGGTCGCCCTCCGGAGCATCGCCTTCGAGATACGGGCGACGTGGTGGTTGTACACCGTCGGATGCATCAGCGCCCGAGCTATCAACAGCGCCTCCGCGGTCTGGACGTTACCCTCCTCGAGCACGAGCTCGTCGTCGACGTAGTCGAGCTCGAGCACCAGTCGGCGGCTGTCGATGGTTCCGTACGGAACTCCTGTGTGGTACGCGTCACGGACGAGGTAGTCCATCCTGTCGACATCGAGCTCTCCGGAGACCAGCTGTCCGTACTTGCCCTCGCCCTGTATGAGGTCCGCCACCCGAGAGGGTTCTACGTCGTGGCGGTCGAGCACACGTCCGACCTCTCCGTCGAGCAGGTCGTCGACCTCGTCGTGTTCGACGCCGACGTGGTCCGCCACCACCTGTTCGACGTTGTGGCTGAAAGGCGTGTGGCCGATGTCGTGGACGAGCGCCGCAGCACGTACCTCGTCCCTCAGGGGGCCTTCGACGCCGAGGTTCTCCAGCGCCTCCTCCGCGAGATGGTAGACGCCCATCGAGTGCTCGAAACGCGTGTGGTTCGCCGACGGATAGACGAGGTACGCGGTGCCGAGCTGTCGGACGTGACGCAGCCGCTGCATCTCCGGCGTGTCCAGAAGTTCGAGCGCGAACCCGTCGAACGCTATGTGGTCGTGGAGGGGGTCCTTGATGGTCTTCTTAGGCATCAGTACCTCTCGACCACGTCGTACCGCTGGTTCCTCATCGCCGCCGGACGGCCGGCGTCCTCTATCAGCCGGACGATGTCGTCCTCGGTCATCCTGTAGTCCGCTCCCGCTTCGGCGACGACGTTCTCCTCCATCATCGTGCTCCCCATGTCGTTGGCGCCGAACGCCAGCGCCATCTGCCCTACCTTCGGCCCCTGAGTCACCCAGCTCGACTGGAAGTTCCGGAAGTTGTCGAGTACGAGGCGGGACGCCGCCAGCGTCCGGAGGTAGTCCTCCGCCGCCGGCCCGCGGTCGTCGATGCGGTCGGCGAGCGGCGTGTCGCCGGGCTGGAAGTCCCAGCAGATGAACGCCATGAATCCTCCTGTGTCGTCCTGGAGGTCGCGGAGTGCCATCAGGTGCCGTATCCGCTCCCTCCACGTCTCCACGGTTCCGTACATCATCGTCGCCGTCGTCGACAGCCCGACGTCGTGAGCCGCCTCCATCACGTCCAGCCACTCTCGTTTCGACACCTTCAGCGGGGAGATCGTGTCTCGGACGCGGTCGACGAGTATCTCCCCGCCTCCGCCGGGCACGGAGTCGAGGCCCGCGTCCTCCAGCCGGCGGAGGACCTCGCGGTAGCTCATGTCCTCCTTCCGCGCGAGGTCGTTGATCTCCTCCGGCGAGAACGCGTGCATGTGGACGTCGAACCGTTCCTTCACGTCGCGGAGCATATCCTCGAACCATTCGAGGTCGAGGTCGGGGTGGACGCCTCCCTGCATCAGGATCTGAACGCCGCCGGCGTCCACTGTCTCCTGTATCTTCTCGTAGAGCTCCTCACGCGAGAGCACGTAGCCTTCGTCGTGGCCGGGCTTCCGGTAGAACGCACAGAACGAGCAGTAGGTGTCGCAGACGTTTGTGTAGTTGACGTTGCGGTCCTTGATGAAGGTCACAGTGTCCCCCGCTCTGTCGCGGCGGAGCTCGTCCGCTGCTTCGCCGAGACGGGTCAATGGCGCTTGTTCGAGGGCGCAGGCCTCCTTGAGAGACAGCCGTTCGCCGTCGAGGGCGCGGTCGACCGCGGACTCCCAGTCGACCTCTACTCCAGCGGCTTCCTCTGCCTTCATCTTGTCGTCTCCTCCGGTATCTCCGGCACGGTGTCTATCGCCCCGGTTTCACGCGCGAGTTCATAATACTTGGTGAGGCCGCGTCGGTGGCTCTCGGTGAAGTCGTGGTCGAGCATCCGGAGGTACCGTTCGGCGTAGTCGAGGGAGACGTCCATCCTGTCCGAGAGGTCGCCGGCTATGGAGTCCAGCGAACGGTACCCGACCTCCTTCGACCTCTCGAGAGCGTCGGCGACGGCGTCGCGCTCTCCATCGTCGAGATCCTGGTACGCCCAGACCGCGTACACCATCCGCTCGCCGGTCTCCTGCTTCCACATCTCGCCGAGGTCGCGGACCTCGATGTCCTCAGTCGAAGGCCCCCGGTCGCCCCTGTTGGCGGTGAGCGCGTGGTCTCCGATGAGCAACGCGGCGTCGGCGTCCTCGAGCATCGAGTCGACGTCGGGGTGACGGACGTCGTACTCCGGGTGGATGTCGCGGAACTCCTCAAGCAGTATCTCCAGCAGCACCACGCTGGTTGCGCTCGTGGACGGGACGGCGACCGTCGAGCCGTCGAGGTCCTCGAGGGGTTCGCGGGAGAACAGCAGGATGCTGCCGACCTCGCCGTCCGACGACACCGAGAGCCCCGGGAGGAGGCCGTAGTCGGGGTGTCGCGCGTACTCGACGCTGGATATCGGTGCGACGTCCAGGTCGCCGCGCTCCAGCATCGAGTTCAGAGAGCGGGGGAAGCCATCGACGAGCTCCACGTCGACCTCGGCCTCCACCTCTCCGGATTCGAGGCCGTGGTAGACGGGGTCGCTGTTGACGAAGTCGATACGTCCGACCTTCACCATACGTCGTCTCCTCCCCTTTCGACGGCGGTGAAGTCGAGATCGCCGGCGAGCAACTCCACGTCCCGGACCTCGTCTTCGCTCTCGACGAAGCCGACGTCGTCGACGCCGAACTCCAGCGCGGTCTGCGCAAGCTTGTCTCCGACCTTCCGGCGGTCGAGCCGGACGTGTACGTCGTCGAACATGAGCCGCGCGGTGGCCGCCGCGGCGAGGTCGCGGTAGGCCGTCGTCCGGCCGACCGGCACCATTTCGACGCATCGGAGGTCGCCGTCGACGTCGTGGACCTCCTTCAGCTCCTCGGCCACCTCCCCTGGCTCGCGGTCTCCGTAGGCGACGGCGTAGTCCGTCGGTACGCCGGCGTCCCAGGCCTCCTCGTACAACGATAGGCCGTCGTCTACGTCCCCGACGAACGCCTCCACCTCCTCCGGCTCTACCTCTCCCAGGTGCTCCAGATTGACCTCCGCGTGGCCGTCTCCGCCGACGTCCTCCAGCGGGGTCAGGAAGCCGTAGTAGACGCTGTCGCCGAACAGCCGCCTCCGGACTTCGTCGGCGGGTCGACCCAGGGAGAGGATGTCTTCGGACTCCAGCATCGCTGTGACCTCCTCGGCTGAAGGGTCGTCCACCTGGAGGTAGGTGTGTTCCATCGAACGTGGATTCGTCTGCGGCGGCTAAAAGACTGTCCACACGGCTCAGGCTGGGGGATAAACGTGCGCTACGAGGTATGATAAGTACGCGGACGTCCGGGTGGACCGTCTCGGGCGGCCGGGCTTGACCGGTCGCCTCCTCCGCCCCGCGACCCCGCGAGCGACGGATGTCGGCGGATGGGCTGCTCGCTTCCGCGCCTGACCCTCTGCCCGCCGCTAAGGTGCGAACGCCGTCCCTCCGGACGACGACGTACCACCTCCGGCCCCGCGGGACGAGGCTTCGACGTCGGCTTCCGGGACCCCGCCGCCGTCGACGGTCTCTCCGGAGTTCTCGCCCCCGCTGAAGACGGTTCACGGTAGAGGTGACGCCTAACCACCCGGGCTAGTCCGCCCCTAACCTATCTCGGGCGCAGGTAAAAACGCTGTGAAACGCCGGACGTATAGGCGACGACCGCGTACGCGAGCGCATGACAGTGGTGCTGCTCACCGACTTCGACGACTACTACCCAGCGTCGATGAAGGGCGTCTTCGAACGCCACGGGGCCGACTACGTCGACGGCTACCACGGGGTATCGCGCGGCGACGTACGCGCCTGCGCGTACGCGCTACGCGAGTACGCCCGCGAGTTCCCCGCGGGCACCGTCCACTGCGTCGTCGTAGACCCAGGCGTCGGCACCGACCGCGCCGCCGTGGCCGTCGAGAGCGGCGGTCAGGTCTTCGTCGGCCCCGACAACGGCGTGCTCGCACCCGCCGCCCGAGAGCTCGGCGACCCCACCTGGTACCTCGTCCCAGTCGACGACCCCGCGAGCGCGACGTTCCACGGCCGCGACGTCTTCGCCCCCGCCGCTGCGATGGTTGAGGCCGGCGAGGACCCCGCGGAGATCTGGCAGAAGACGGAGGAACACGAGGACCTGCGGATGCCGACCGCGGACGTCGTCGACGGCGAAGCATCGGCGGAGGTAGTCTACGTCGACCGGTTCGGCAACGTGGTGACGAACGTCGACTCCGCGGACCTCCTGATGGAGGTGGATTACGGCGACGAAGTATCCGTGGACGGAGTCTCGCTCCCGCTCGAACCCTCCTACGGACACGTCCCGCATGGGGAGGCGCTCTGCACCGTCGGCAGCCACGGCAACCTCGAGGTCGCCGTCAACGACGGAAGCGCGGGCGACCGTTTCGACCTCTCGGCGGGAGACGCCGTCCACGTCGACCTGACGGGAAGCAGTTAAGGGCGCCGGCGAGAACCCAAAGAACGATGATAGTAGCAGGTTCGCGGAGCCAGGTGCTCGCGTCCCGCCTCTCACGGGTGCTCGACGAACCCTTGGCGGACGTCGAGTACAAGGAGTTTCCCGACGGAGAACGGCTCGTACGCGTCCACGACGTCGACGACACCGCCACCGTAGTCGCGTCCACGCCTTCGGCTTCCGCGTGGATGGAGCTGCTGCAGCTGCTCGACACCTGCCGCGACGCCGACACCGTCGACGTCGTCCTGCCGTACATGGGGTACAGCCGACAGGACCAGGAGTTCGAGGAAGGCGAGGCGGTCAGCGCCCGCGCTCTCGCGGAGGCGCTGCCGGAGGTCGACAGCGTCTCAACCGTGAACGTCCACGAATCCGGCGTCCTGGACTGGTTTACGGCGGACGAGACCCGCGACGTCGACGCGTGCGGCGCTCTCGGCCGCGAGCTGAGGGACGTCGTCGACCCGCTCGTGCTGGCGCCCGACGAGAGCGCGGTTTCGCACGCGGAGTCGTTCGCCGCGGCCCACGGAGACGCCGACGTCGACCACCTCGTGAAGCATCGGGTCGACGGCGAAGAGGTCGAGTTAGAGACGAAGGAGCTGCCCGTCGACGGCCGCGACGTGGTCGTGGTTGACGACATGATAGCGACCGGCGGCACCGTCAGCGAGGCCGTCGAGATGCTCCAAAGTCAGGGTGCCGGCGACGTCTACGCCGCCTGCGTCCACCCCGTTTTGGCGCTGGACGCGGTCGTCCGTCTCCACCGCGCCGGAGTCGAACGCGTCGTCGCCACCGACACGCTGGAGAGCGCGGTGAGCGAGGTCTCGGTCGCCGGGGAACTCGCCGACGCCCTCCAGAGCTCGAGGTGAACGACTTGATAGAGGTCGAGATGAAGGTCGAGGCATCGCACACCGAGGTCGCGGAGAGGCTGGAGAAGGTGGGCGCGGAGGAACACGGCGAGAAGATCCAGCACGACGTCTACTACAGCGCACCGCACCGTGACTTCGAGGAGACCGACGAGGCGCTCCGCACCCGCGCCGAAGACGGAGACGTCTACGTCACCTACAAGGGACCGAAGCTCGACGGCGAGACCAAGAGCCGACGCGAGATAGATCTCGAGGTCGGGAACCTCAAGGTCGCCGGCGACCTCCTGGAGGCGCTGGGGTTTGAGGAGTTCGGGCGCGTCCGCAAACACCGGACGAAGTACGTCTACGGCGACTACGTCGTTGTCCTCGACGACGTCGAAGGACTCGGGGAGTACGTCGAGGTGGAGACCGTGGTGGAGGAGGAAGGGTTCGAGGAGGCGCGCGAAGGCGTCGGGGAGATGCTCAGGCGGCTGCAGCTAGACCCCGCGGAAGGCATCCGGGACAGCTACCTCCAGCTCCTTCACGGAGGCTGAACGTGGAGTCCACGTCTCTAGCCGGAGGCGCGGAGCGGTGGATAGCGCTCGCCTGCCTACCCGCACTCCTCGCGCTCGCCGCCTCCGCGACAGCGCAGTTCGATCCTCTGGTGCCGTCGACGCCCGCGGTCTCCGCAGCGGTCGCGCTCGCACTCCTACCTCTCGCGGTCGCGTTCTTCTTCCGCGACCCCGACCGAGAGACTCCGGAGTCCGACGGCGTCGTGTCTCCCGCGGACGGCAGGCTCCAGCGCGTGGAACGGAGCGACGGACGGGTGACGCTCGTCGTCTTCATGCGTCTCCGCGACGTCCACGTCAACCGCTCGCCGGTCGACGCAGAGGTCGTGGACGTCGAACGCGTCGCGGGCGGCCACTTGCCGGCGTTCTCGAAGGCCAGCAGCCGTAACGAACGCGTCGAGACCACGCTCGCGGCCGACGAAGGAGAGTTCGAGGTCGTACAGGTGGCGGGCACCGTCGCCCGACGTATCACCACGTACGTCGACGAAGGCGACTCCGTGGAGCGCGGCGAACGCCTCGGACATATCGCGTTCAGCAGCCGCGTCGACCTCACGCTGCCCGAGGGATACCCTGTCGACGCGCTTGAGGTTGAGGACGGCGACGTCGTCAGGGCGGGCGAGACCGTGGTCGCCAGCCGGGCCGGCGGCGGTTAGAGCCTGCCTCCGCACGACAGCAGTAGGTTTTTAGACGCAGACCGGGTATACAGAGCCAAACATGGAAGTCGCCTCCCTCTGGCTGCTGCTCTACCTGGCGATAGCACTGTTCGTCGCCAGCATCTTCCTCGAGGACTACAGCCGGTACCTCGCCTCCGCCGGCTGGGTGTTCTTCGGCGCGTTCTGGCTCGCACGAATGCCGATCTACCTCGACACCAACAGCGCGATAAAGATAGCTCTGTCCGCCGCCTCGCTGCCGGCGTCCGTCTACGTCGGCTACCTCGTCTACCAGGAGCGCCACGAGGTCCTCCTGAAGGTCAGCCAGATGGTCGCCGCCATGGGTCTCGTCTACGTCCCCTTCGAGATGTACGGGCCGCTGAACCGGATGCTGATAGAGCACACGGCGATGCAGACCTACCGCATCCAGGCCCTCTTGGGCGTCGACGTGGCGCTCCAGCAGCGGGAGGGACTGGAGAACCTCCTCGTCGTGACCAACCCGGCGACCGGCGAACGGTACAGCACGTACATCATACTCGCGTGCACGGGGATAGGGGCGGCGTCGATGTTCGCCGGAATCATCGCCGGCGTCGAAGCCTCGCTGAAGCGGAAGACCCAGGCGATGGCGTTCGCCATCCCCGTCATCTACGTCCTAAACCTGATACGGAACGTCTTCATCTCCACCGCGTACGGCCACCAGTGGTTCAGCTTCGGAGAATCGACAGTCATCTCCCTGGTCGGCGGATACGAGGGCTACGCCAGCTTCTTCTGGGCGGACAAGGTCATCAGCCAGAGCCTCTCCGTCGTCGTGCTGGTAGGGATACTGCTAGTGGTCGT
>CAZXNG010000010.1:7404-13613 GCA_964642065.1 uncultured Halobacteriales archaeon | reverse complement strand
AGACATAGGAAATGATAAGGTTCACCGTCGTTTTTCTGTGTGCAACCGAGGAGTGTAGAATTTAAGATGGACTGGAGAAAGCCCCTGGAGTACCTCCTGACCTCGGTGCTCACCCTCGCTATCCTGGGATACGGACTCATAAGCGGGCTCAGGATGTCCTCGATCTCCGTCTACACCAACTACGTCGACCTCCAGCTGTTCTTCCTCGAAGCCATCAGCTCCACGCTCGCGTTCGGCGTCTTCATCTCGGTCTTCGGTTTTCTGCTGGTGAAGGAGGTTTACTCCCGCGACGAGATCCCCGTCGAGACGGACGGCGGCAGGCTGCTGGCTATAATCCCCGTCTACGACGAGGCTAACATACTCCACAAGAGCGTCCGCAGCCTTCACAGGTCGAGCTACGAAGACGTAGACGTCTGCGTCGTCTGCGAGGAGGACGACCCCGAGAGCGTCGCACGAGCGGAGGAGCTCGGCTGCGAGGTCCTGATGAACAACTACCCGGGTTCGAAGGCTGGCGCGGTGAACACGGCGTTCGAGGAGCTGGAGGGCTACGACTACTACGCCATCTTCGACGCCGACGAGGAGCTTCAGGAGGACTTCCTGGCGAAGGGCGTCGGCACGATACAGCAGGGATACGAGGCGTTCGAGGGCCGGCGTATCCCGGAGACGGACGGGCTCGTGGAGGCGTTCGGCTACTGCGAGCGGCTGGTGTTCTACATCCTGTTCAAGTTCATGGAGGTCACGGGGTTCAGCAACCTCGGCAGCGCCTCGGTGATAATGGAGCGGGAGGTCTGGGAGAAGACCGGCGGGTACGACGACATGCTGACGGAGGACATCGACTTCCACCACAAGTCGTTCCGCGCAGGCATCGACGTCGCGAACGACAGACGTGTGAACACGGTGATGGAGGCGCCCCACAGCTGGAGGGACTTCTGGCTGCAGAGGAAGCGGTGGAGGATGGGCTGGGTGCAGGTGCTGCACAAGACGCTTGCGGGGGGTTACGACGACTACCTCAGCCTCCGCGGCTTCTACTCCACGAGCAGGATACTGATGGGAGTGGTCGGCACCCTGTCGGTCATGGTGCTGGTGCCGAAGATAGTGGTGCTGTTCCTGCTCGACCTCGAGGTGTTCTACCTGTTCCCGCTGCTGGCGATAGTGCTGGTGACGGCGCTGGTCTCGCACAGGGACAGCAGGTTCGACAAGGTGAGCTTCCTCGGCTTCAACGCGGTCCTCGCGGTGCTGGTGCTGCCGTTCGCGAGCTTCCTCACGCTGAAGTCGATGGTGGAGTACGCGGTCAGAGGCGAGTGCGGCTGGTACCAGGTGGAGAAGAAGAGCGACGTATCCGAGGATGCGATGGCGTACGGTTCCGAAGCCGAGGGCGGCTCGGCTTCGGTGGAAGGCGCTGCCGCCGTGAAGAAAGACGACTGAGCCGTCTGTCCAGGATAACGGAGAGGGCCGGGACCGAGAATCGAACCCGGGTCTTGGCCTCCACAAGGCCAAAGGATGACCATTACCCCACCCCGGCCACGGTATCCGTTACCCGACTGCGGGCAAAAAGCGTGTCGGTAGCCCGACATCGGCGGTCCGATAGCGCAACCCCTTTCGACGTCGACGGCCTACCACGGCCGTGGCGATAACCGACCGCGTCTACGTGAAGAACCATCGGTCGCTGTCGGGTTCGATGGACCGGAACATGCCGCGGAACGTCTTCAGCGGCGCGGCGCTCGACCTCCTGTACTCGACGGACGAGCTTGAGAAGGTCGACTCCGCGTCGAGAGAAAAGCTGCTGGAGTTCGTCGCGGACTTCATGGCCTGCGGCTGTGACGACGCCCCCTACTGCGGCTGTCCCGAACGCGGCTTCGTCGAGTACCTGATAGAGCTCCGGCGCGGGAGCCTGGGTCCGGAGGCGATGATAGAGTCGATGGAGAGCGACTACAACCTGTACGCCTACGAGGGCGACGTCTACGACTTCCTCGACTCGGTGGTCCGTCGTCTGGAGGCGGTGGAGGAGATGGCGGAGGCTCTCGGCGAAAGAGGTACGATGGAGGAGGCGCGGACGATACGTGAGGACGTCGTCGACCCATCTCGCCGGTAGACCTAAGTTTTAGCCACGTCTAACTCGGGGTAGATGCTCAGTCCGGAGCTCGAGGACTACCTCAAGACGGTCTACCAGCTGGAGCAAGGAGGCGGCGAACGCGTAGCCACCTCCGAGGTCGCGGAGGCGTTAGACGTCGAGCCTCCGACGGTGGTGAAGATGCTGGAGAAGCTCGAGAATCGCGGGCTCGTCGACCGCGAGAAGTACGCGGGCGCACGGGTCACCGACGAGGGCGAGACGGTGGCGCTGGAGATAGTGCGTCACCACCGTTTGCTGGAGGCGTACCTGACTCAGGAGCTGGACTTCAGCTGGAGCGAGGTGCACGACGAGGCAGACAGGCTGGAGCACCACATCAGCGAGGAGCTGGAGGAGCGCGTCGCCGCCGCGCTCGGAGACCCAGAACGTGACCCTCACGGCGCGCCGATACCGAACGAGCGGCTGGAGCCCCCGGAGGACGTGGAGGGCACGCCTCTCGACGGCTGCGGGGTGGGCGACGTGGTAGAGGTCGAGCGTGTGGAGGACGACGACAGCGAGGTGCTGGACTACCTCGAAGAGCACGGCGTCGTCCCCGGGGTCAGGCTCGAGGTGGTGGAGGTGGCGCCGTTCGGCATGGTGACCGTGGAGACCGGGGACGATAGGGTGTCTCTTCCGGAGGAGGTGGCGCGGGAGGTCCGGGTCGCCGACGCGGTCACCGCGAGCTGAGGCGCGGACGGTTCGACGGGACACCGGGCCGGACAGGTCACCGGTAAACTTATTTCTTAGACGGGTCTAACTTCGTCTATGAGCTGGTACGACAGACGACACGCCGCCTCGGCCACTCGGTCGCTGGTCGAGCAGCTGTCCGAGAGCCTGACGGACGGCGTCACCGTCGACAGACGGAGCCTGCTGGCCGCCATCGGAGGAGCCGGAGCCGCAGGAGTAGGCGTAGCCTCGGGAGACGAGGGTCACCACGGACAGGGTGGCGCCGACCCGCACGGCTCGTTCGGACCGCAGGGAGAGTACGAGACCGACGACTTCGACCCCCACGACTTCCTGCGTACCTTCCACACCGGCCGCGAAGACGGGGTGGACCAGGAGGTGTACGAGGAGGACGGCAGGACGGTCCGTCACTTCGTCTTCAACGCCCGCGACGTCGACGTAGAGGTCGTGCCCGGCGTCGAGTTCCCGCTGAAGGCCTGGACCTTCGAGGGACAGGTGCCCGGTCCCACAATCCGCGCCGTCGAGGGAGACGTTATACGCGTCACCTTCCGCAACGGCAGCCGACACAGCCACACCATCCACCCGCATCTCAAGAACCTGAAGCCGGAGATGGACGGCGTACCACAGAACGGCCCGGGGGTGCTCGAACCCGGCGAGGAGTTCACCTACAGCTGGCAGGCCGAGCCCCCCGGAGTGCATCTCTACCACTGTCACGCGCTGCCGCTCGCCGAACACCTCCACCGCGGCATGTACGGCGTCATCGTCGTCGACCCCGACCCCGAACGCGTCCGCAGGGAACCCCGGAGGTACGTCAACTACCAGGGCCCGATGACCGACCGGTACCGCGACCTCCTCGTGGAGCGCGCGCGTTCTCTGAACCACGAGGTCGACGGCGGAGAGGAGTACGACGAGATGGTGATGGTTATGAACGGCTTCGACCTCGACTTCGACGAGGACAACGAGGTCTACGCCGTAAACACCCGGGCGTTCGCCTACGGCGTCGGCGACACCGACGGAACGGAGGGAGACTGGTCGGCGGGGGAGACAATCCACCCCATCGAGGTGGAGCGCGACACCCCGGTGCGTGTCTACCTCGTCAACACGACGGAGTTCGACCCCGTAAACAGCTTCCACACCCACAGCCAGTTCTTCGACTACTACGACCACGGAACCACGCTGCAGCCCACACACAGGAACGTCGACACCGTGATGCAGGTGCAGGCGCAGCGCGGCATCGTCGAGATAGACTACAGCGATCACGACCCCGGGCTGTACATGTTCCACGCGCATCAGTCGGAGTTCGCGGAACAGGGCTGGATGAGCTTCTTCGAGGTGGTGGAGTGATGGCGCGAGAAGACGCCGGTTCGGGAGATGAGGGAGGAGACCGTCTTCGGAAGGCGGTGCTCGCGCTGCTTCCGCTGCTGTTGCTCGCCGTCGCGGTGGGAGCGCTGTTCGTCGTCTCCCCGGGCTTCGACCGCGGCGGAAGCCCGCCGGACGTCACCGTCACCCACCACACGATACCCGACGGCGAGACCCTGGTGCTACACGTCACGAACAACGGACCCGAGGACGTCACGGTCGCTCAGGTGCTCGTCGACGGAGCCTACTGGAGCCACACGGTCGAAGGCCGCGGCGAAGACCCTGAGACCCTGTCTCCGCGGGACTCCGTCCGCGTCACCGTTCCGTATCACCTGACCCTCAGCCCCGACAACGAGATGGAGGTGACTCTGCTGCTCGCCGGAGGTGAGACCGTGACCCACGAGATAGTCGGCGTTCAGACGACGTCGGGAATGGACGCCGCGACCCTTCAGTTGCTGGCGCTCCTGGGGCTGTTCGTCGGGGTCGTACCAGTCGCCATCGGCATGCTCTGGTACCCTTTCATCACCTCGATATCGAAGCGCAGGCTGCACGCAGTGCTCGCTTTCGCCGCCGGCGTCCTCGGCTTCCTCGCCGTCGAGGCCTCGTTCGAGGCCTTCGAGATAGCGCGACGTGTCCCGGGAGTCTACTCGGGTCCCGCTCTCGTGGTGCTCGCCGCGCTCGCCGCGCTGCTGCTGGTGCAGTCCGTCAGCGACAGCTTCGACGGCGGAGGCCTCGAGGTAGCCTACCTCGTCGCGCTCGCCGTCGGCCTCCACAACCTCGCCGAGGGGCTCGCCATCGGTGGTGCGTACGCCGCCGGAAGCCTGTCGCTGGCGGCGTTCCTCGTAGTCGGCTTCATGCTCCACAACGTCACCGAGGGGCCCGCCGTCGTGGCGCCGCTCGCGGAGGGCAGACGTCCCGCGCTCCACCACTTCGTAGCCCTCGGCGCCATCGCAGGCGCACCCGTGATACTCGGCGGCTGGATAGGCGGCGCGTTCCGCCATCCCGCGGTGACGGCGGTGTTCGTCGCCGTCGGAGTCGGCGCCATACTCCAGGTCACCTGGGAGCTCGTCGGCCTCGTGAGAGACAACGGCGGCAGAGCCGCGACTCCGGCGAACATGCTGGCGTTCCTCTCCGGACTGCTGGTGATGTACGCGACCGGCGTCTTCGCCGCCATCTGAAGCCCGGACCGAGAGAGCACGGGGGGCAAAGCCTTAGACCGTGGACGTCGTACATCTCTCAAGTTGACTAGCCCTCCCAAGGCGGTCGACAAGACGTTCTTCGGAGTCGACATACACAGCGGCAGCCCGCGAGGCGACAGCCAGAGCTACGCACTCGTACGTCTCGACGTCTCCGCGGGAGACGAGAGCCTGGAGTACGATGTCGTCAGCTACCGGAAGCTGCTGCGGTCCATCGCCGACGAACGACCCGACGTCGTCGCCACCGACAACGTCTTCGAGCTGGCGGAGGACAAGGACGACCTCGTCCGGCTGCTCAGGAACCTGCCGTCGGAGACCGACCTCGTACAGGTAACGGGTGCGGAGCAGCCGGAGCCGCTGTCCCGCGTCGCCGGCCGACACGACGTGGAGTACGGCAAGAAGCCGTCGAAGGAGGCGGCCGCGTCGGCTCGGCTCGCCGCCAGGAACGTCGGATACGTCGTACGCGCGTTCACCGACCAGACGGAGATAAAGGTCAGCCGCGGCCGTTCGACGGGCAGCGGCGGCTTCAGCGAGGACAGGTACACGCGGAAGATACACGGCGCGGTCCGCCGGAGGGCGCGGGAGATAGACGACCTCCTGGGCGAGGAGGGGTTCACGTACGAGATGGATGCGACGGAGAAGTACGGAGGTTACTCGAACGCGACCTTCGAGGTCGACGCCGCCGCGGACGAGGTCCCGGTGTCGAGCGAACGCTCCGGCGACGTCCGCGTGGAGGTCGAGCAGCCGAGGCGGGACGGGCTGGAGTTCGAGCCCCTGGTGAAGCGCCGCGACCACGTCTTCGTCGGTGTCGACCCCGGCACCACGACCGCGGTAGCGGTCGTCGACCTCGACGGCGAGCTGCT
>CAZXNG010000010.1:0-7304 GCA_964642065.1 uncultured Halobacteriales archaeon | reverse complement strand
CACCGGAGCTACTCCGACCTCGTGGAGACCGCCCGCCGCAGTGCCCCGTCGAAGCTCGACGGCGACGAGGTCGCCGCACGGGTGATACGCGACGGAAGCGACGTAGACGCCGCTGTCGAGGAGATGGAGGAGGAAGTCGAGGCGGAGTCCGAAGAGGGAGAGCCGGAGGTGTCGGAGGAGCAGCAGGAGATACGGAGGCTGGAGAGGAGGGTGGGTCAGCTGACGGAGCACGTGCAGGAGCTGGAGCAGGAGCTCGACGGCCGGAACCAGGAGATAGACGACCTGGAGCGACAGGTGGAGGCGGAGCGTCAGAAGACCCGTCAGGAGGTGCGGGAGGCGGAGGAGGTACGCAGGCTGACGCAGGAGAACGAACGTCTGAAGAGGAAGCTACGGAGGTCGAAGCAGCGGGAGAGGGAGCTCGAGGACCGGCTCGACCGGCTGAAGAAGCTGTGGAAGGTCGAGCACAGCGACCTCTCGGGCGCCGCCGACGGCTACACCGTGGTGAAGGTCGTCGACGAGTTCACGGGGAACGCGCTCGACGCCGCGGAGGACAGCTTCGGCTTCGCCGAGGACGACGTCGTGATGCTGCTGGACGCCGGCGGCGCAGGCCGTTCGACGGCAGAGCGGCTGGCGGCTGTGGAGCCCGAGCTAGTGCTCGTGGGCAACGGAGGGCTCTCCGACGTCGCCGACGAGGTGCTGTTCGAACGTGGAGTGCCGGTGGCGGACGCCGACCTGGTGCCGACGCGTCGGGTGGACGAGCTCGCCATCGCGCGGGAGGAAGACGTGGAAGCGGCCGTGGAGGACTGGCGCGAGAGGTCGCGGAAGCGTCGTCGTCGGCGCGACCGGAAGATGGTGGACGAGCTCATCTCGGAGTACAGGTACGGACGCAGGAAGAGCGGGTCGTAGACGCGTCCCGTCAGCCGCCTTCGCCGAGCAGCGGCACGAACCTGACTCCCGCGACCTCCTCGCTCTCCAGCCCTCCTTCTGTTTTCTCGACTACGTACAGAGCCTGCGAGGTCTCTCCGACTGGCAGGACTGTGACGCCGCCGTCTCGGAGCTGGCCGTCGAGGAAGTCGGGGAGCTCGGGTGCGGCGCACGTGAGGTAGATTCGGTCGTACGGCGCGTTGGGCTCGTATCCCGTGGATCCGTCGCCGACGACGACCTCTACGTCGCCCTGTCCCGCGGCTTCCAGGTTGGTGCGGGCGTCTTCGGCGAGCGACGGATGGTACTCCACCGTAGTGACGTGTTCGGCACCGACGGCCGCGGCGACGACGGCGGCGTGATAGCCGCAGCCAGTACCCACCTCGAGGACGCCGAGACCGGGCTCCAGCCGGAGCTCCTCGGCCATCATCGCGACCATGTGAGGTGCGCTTATCGTCTGTCCCTCGCCGATCTGCAGCGGCGAGTCCCTGTACGCGTGGTCGCGGCGGTTCTCGGGTACGAACGCCGCGCGGTCGACGGCTCGCATCGCCTCCTCCACCACCTCGGACTCCACGTAGCCCTGGCTGACGAGATCGTCGACCATCCCGTCGTTGCCGCTGCGTTCTCCGGACATCCGATTTCTATATCTCTTCGCCGTACAGTCGTTTGACGTTCTTCGCCTCGGCGTCGTCGCCCTCCAGACGGTACCGGTCGCCTTCGCGGTGCACGAACGCGGTGGTCTCGAACTCTACGTCGTCAACCTCCTCGGTGTCGCCGACGACGAAGCTGTAGTCGCCGGGCACCTGGAGGTGGTGGCTGGTGGACTCGTCCTCCCGGTGGAGGGTAACGGGGACGCCGACGTTGTCGACGACGCGTGTCCAGACGGTCTCGACCTCTCCGGCTTCGGCGACATCCGTGCGTCCGTCCTCCGACTCAAGGGAGGTGACCTCGACGCCGTAGACGCCTTCGTCGGCTTCGAGCACGAACTCCTCGCCGACGCGAAGGGTCTGGTCCTGCATCGGAACGCGGGTGCTGAAGCTGTCTTCGCCCTGGCTGACTACGACGCGACGTTCCACGGTGGTGTCGTGGACCTGGACCTTGTGGACGTGTCCGCAGTCCCCGCACTCGACGGTGGCCTGGCCGTTGGAGTTGAGGACGTCGTGCGGTGTGGGAACGCCGCAGGCGGGGCAGTCTACGTTCATCTGTCCGGGGTTCGACGTGGAGATGTGTAAACGTCTCGTTCGAGCGCCGTCTACCTCGTGTCCGTGGAACGGAGGCCGTCAACCTGCCGGAAAGACCGTGACATACCCGGGTTTCTAACGCAAGAGTAAACTGCCGACCGCTCCAATTCGAGTTGATATGAAGTTCGACAGGGTGGAGGTTCCCGAGGAGGGAGAGGTAGTACAGTCGGACGGTGAAGACGTGGAGGTGCCGGACGAACCCATAGTGCCGTACATCACGGGTGACGGCATCGGAACCGACGTCTCGCCGGCCGCTCGCACCGTGCTGGACGCCGCGGCTGAGGAGACGGGCCGGAAGCTCCACTGGACGGAGATCTACGCCGGCGAACGCGCCGAGGAGGAGTACGGAGAGCTTCTGCCGGACGAGACCCTCGACGCGATACGTCACTTCAACGTCGCGCTGAAGGGTCCTTTGACGACGCCGATAGGCGAGGGCTTCAGGTCGTTGAACGTCGCCATCCGGAAGGAGCTCGACCTGTACGCCAACGTCCGACCTGTCTACTACCTCGACGGCGTGCCGTCGCCGGTGAACTCGCCGGAGGACGTCGACATGGTCGTGTTCCGCGAGGCGACGGAGGACGTCTACAGCGGCATCGAGTGGGAGGCCGGCAGCGACGGCATGCAGCGGGTCCGGGAGTTCCTGAACGAGGAGATGGACGAGGACGTGCCGGAGGACGCCGGCATAGGGGTGAAGCCCATAAGCGAGCGGAAGACGAAGCGGCTCGTCCGGAAGGCCATCCGGTACGCGGTCGACCGCGGCCGCGACAGCGTCACCCTCGTGCACAAGGGCAACATCATGAAGTTCACCGAGGGGGCGTTCAAGGACTGGGGGTACGAGCTCGCGGAGGAGGAGTTCCCCGACGAGACCATCACCGAGGACGAGCTCTGGGAGGAGCACGACGGCGAACGACCGGAGGGCAAGGTAGTGGTCAAGGACCGTATCGCCGACAACATGCTGCAGCAGCTGCTGACGCGCACCGACCAGTACGGCGTGATGGCGATGCCGAACCTCAACGGAGACTACCTCTCGGACGCCGCGGCGGGCCAGGTCGGCGGCCTCGGCATCGCACCCGGGTCGAACATCGGCGATGGGCGCGCGGTGTTCGAGCCGGTTCACGGGAGCGCGCCGAAGTACGCGGGCGAGGACAAGGTCAACCCGACGGCGATGATCCTGACGGGCAGAATCATGTTCGAGTACTTCGAGTGGTTCGACGCCGCCGACCTCGTGCGGGACGCCGTCGAGGAGACCATCCAGGACCGGACGGTTACCTACGACATCGACCGCCAGATCGAGGGCGGAGAACGCGTGTCGACCAGCACTTTCGCGGAACTCGTAGCCGAGAAGATAAGGAGCTGAAGGCCGGGTCGAGCTACGGTGGAGCAGCCCGCCGGGTTCCGTGAACAGGTCTGTGCAAGGACCACATATACCTGTACATGGACCGCACATCTCTCACGACATGTTTATATATCTCTCGGTAGTAGGGTTGACGGGATGGCTAGCAGCGACCGCGCGACGGAGGCGGCGTGTCGAGAGACTGCGGAGTATGTGAGGAGTCAGATGGCAGACGCGGTACGCGGTGTCTTCTACTACGACCGCAGCGAGAGCAAGGTCGTCTACCTCCGCGACGACGTCCGCGACCACTACGAGGGCTCGCGAGCCGAACGGGTCTTACAGGATCTCGTGCTCGAGAGCGTCGGCGACCCCTCGAGGCTCGAGGACCTCTACCCTATGGGGGAGATGCGGTCCACCGTCCGCCGGTTCGAAGAGGGGTTCCTCGTCCACGTCCCCGTAGAGAGCGGCGCAGGCATCGCCGTCACCGTGGGCGAGCAGGCCGCCGACGACATCTGCAGGCTGCTCGACGTCTTCGAGGAACGCCTCCGCGACGCATGCCCGAGCTGACGGCGGGGGCGGAGGAGTTCGACGCCGGCAGGTTCTACGAGGCTCACGAGGAGTGGGAGCACGAGTGGCTCGACAGCGAAGGCGTCGACCGCGCCCTGCTCCAGGCACTGATACAGACCGCAGCGGCGTACGTCCACCTGAAGCGCGGCAACCCCGACGCGGTCGCCAGCCTCGCCGAGAGCGCCCGACGACACCTCGACGACGTACCCGACAGACACCTAGACGTCGACGTCGAAGCCGTCAGAGAGCTGGACCGCGAGATAGAGACCCGCGCACACGACAAGATCGAATCAGAGGAGTGGAAGCCGCTCATCCTCAGGAAGCCGGAGTTCCCCTGGCTGGAGGGGTGACCGGCCAAAGAGACGTCAGAACGAGTCGAGACCCGTCTCCTCGTCCCTGGTTCCGCCCTCTTCCTCCTCGAAACGGGGGTCGGTTCCGTGCACCACGACCGCGCTGTTCCAGTTCGCGCTTCCCTCGAGGCCGTCGTTCCATCCCTCGTCGACCTCGACGTTCGTCATGACGACCTCGTCACCCGCCATGAGGTCGCGGTCGGCGTGCTCGCCCCAGAGCGCGACACGTAGCTCTCCGCTGCTGTCCTGTATCCGGACGTTACGTACCTTCCCTTTCGAGCCGTCGTCTCGGTCGAACGTCCTGACGTCGCCGGGGTCGGTGACGACTCCCGCGAGGTCGTAGACGCCGTCCTCTTCCACCTCCTCGATGGGCGTGCCCTCGGGATGGAACTCTACGTCCTCGTCGCCGTGTTCGACGGTGCCGCGGTCGCCGACGTGTAGCTCGACGTCGCCCTCGCGCTCGCGGACGTAGCCGTCCTCCTCGACGGCGACGTCGCCCTGAGCGAACTCGGCGGCATCGTCGGCACGGGAGTCCCACATGGTGACGCGTATCCACCCCGACTCGTCGCCGACGATGAGGTTGGCGACCCGTCCCTCGCTGCCGTCGTCCCTGCTGAAGGTGTTTACGCCGCTGACCTTGATGACCTCGCCGGCGAGGGAGACGTCGCTCATGCCCTCCTCGACGTCCTCCACACACGAGATGTCGGCGCCGACGCCTACGTCTATCTCCTCGTCCTCCGCGACCTCGGCGCGGATGGCGCTGACCTCGACGCCGCCCTGGTAGCCCTCCTGCGGCCTGCCGTGGACCTTGAGCACGTCGCCGACCTCCAGCTCGTCGACGTTGTCCGCCATCTCGTCCCAGAGCGCCACCCGGACCTCACCGGTCTCGTCCTTCACGTGGACGTTGACGACCCTGCCGTCGGGTTCGTCGTCCTCGTCGCGCTCGAACGTCCGACGTTCGCCGATACGGGTGACCTTGCCGACGAAGCCGACCTCGTTCTGGTGCTCCGTGATCTCCTCGACGTCGTACACCCGGTCCTCGTTCGCCTCGTGCGCCACCAGCTTCGCCGCCGTCTCCGCGTCACACAGTCCCCCCATCTGCTCGACCTTCGCCTCCACCGCCTCGCGGAACTCCTCCAGCTCGACGTCGGGCGAGTGCTCCTCGTACACCCGTGAGACCGCGTCCTCTTGCTCGCCCTCCATGGTTTGCCGTGGCTACGTGCGGCTGGGTCTTAGTGGTTGTTATGGAGGGAGGTAGGGGCCCGGTCATCGCCAGCTACTAGTCGTAGGGCCGGCCGACGTCCTCGTACAGCCGGACCATCCTGTCGAGGAACCAGAGCTCGTCGGACGGCGGACCGCGACGCCGAGGGCCGTGGCCCATGCGTGGTGGAGGTAGAGTCCGTAGGCTAGCGGAGGCAGACCGGAGCGATGGCGAGGCGTCTCAGGCCCTACGCTTCAAGCTCGTCCACCTCGATGACGACGGTGTAAGGGTACGTCTCGCCGTCGCCGTGCTGTTCGCGCGATACGTCGACTGCATCCTGGACGCGGTATTCGCCGGGCGGAAACGCGACCTCGTACGCCTCCGTCTCGGCGTCGTTCGCTTCGATGTCGGTGCTGAGACCTATCGAGTTGACGGCGAGACCGTGGGGACCGACGTTGACGTGTCCGTTCTCGACGTAGGTTTCCGACCAGACGAGACGACCGCGTCCTTCGTCGTCTTCGGAGTCGACGTTCTCGGAGTGTAGAACTCCGAAGGGCGCGGGCGCGCCGCTGAAGACGTGTACGGTCCCCTCCGACGTGTTCGCTAACGTGAGCTCGAAGACCGCGCTATCGCCGGGTCTGTACTCCCCCCAGAGGTCTTGTGTGAGGCTATCTATCGCTTCTTCGTCGTCTGACTCGTGCGCGGCCTCGAACTCCTCGCGGTAGCTCTCGAACGTCTCCTCGTCCACGAGTTCGTGTGTCTCGTCGAAGCCCGCATCGGTAACCTCGGCGCGTACCTCGACGGGCGCACCGTCGTAGTCGGGTTCGTTTAGTTCGGGACGGTGAGCCTCGTCGGCGACGAGGAAGTAGGCGTCTCCTGTCGCGTCCTCGAAGCCGTCGGGGACTGTGTCGCCGCGGTACTCGCCTTCGACCGCCGTCCGCACCACCTGGGCGACATCCTCGGGGAGTTCGTCGAGGTAACGTACCTCCTCGACGTCGAAGAGCTCCTCGTGCGACAGACGCTCGGCGGCGAGGTAGTAGTCGTCGGGGTCTTCGTGCGAGAGTTCGAGCTCGACGTACTCGTCAGTGACGGTAGGGTCCTCGCTCGTCGAGACGGCGATGTAGTCGGTATCGTCGAGGAACTCTTCGAGTTCTTCGGATAGCGACGTCGTACGGTACTCGCCGGTTTCGAGTTCGCCGCGTCTACCGCCGACTACCGAGGTCCGCATCATCACTATCTGACGGTTGTCGGGACCGAGCGCGCGGACGATGTCGTCGGTGACGTGCACGACGCGGTCTTCGTCTACCTCGTCGTCCGAAACGTCGGCGACGGTCCCCGTGACGACGTACTCGGGCAGGCTGTGGTCGAGAGCGTAGACCGAGTCGCCGTCGCGTACGTGTCGGACGCCTTCGACGGCTTCCAAGAGAGCGTCGTCCGGCTCGTCGATATCGGCGCGTCCCTCATCGACAGCCTCGCTCACGTACTCGCGAGACGGTTCGTCGAAGGCCCCTACGCTTCTCGCGTCGTTCATCTCGTTCGAAAAGGTCGAACGCGTCGAGACGACGTACCGCGGGTGTTCGACAGAGACAGAGAGCTTGTACACGTCGTTCGTCACCGTCCCTTCTCCGTTTTCTTCTTCGTCACCGTCGTCAGGTTCCCCGAGAGCACCGAGACATCCCGACGTCGAAGCG
>CAZXNG010000009.1:0-13951 GCA_964642065.1 uncultured Halobacteriales archaeon | reverse complement strand
CGACGTCGTCCGCGGTGACGACGGCGACGTCTCCGTCTTCGAGGTAGGAGACCTCCTTCGTCCGGTTGACTATCGCGGGAGCGTCGCTCGCCACGTAGTTCTCGCCGTCTCCGTAGCCCACCAGTAGCGGACTACCCCTGCGCGCCACGACGACCTCGTCGTATCCGGCCGCGGTGACGGCGAGCGCGTAGCTTCCCTCGAGCTGCTCCACCACGTCTTCGAGCGCCTCTCTGAGGTCGCCGTCCAGTCGTTCTTCGAGCAGGTGGGCGACGACCTCGGTGTCGGTTTCGCTCGTGAACTCGTGTCCGTCTCCCTCGAGTCGTCGCCTCAGGCTCTCGTGGTTCTCCACGATTCCGTTGTGTACGACGGCTATGTCTCCTGTGCAGTCCGTGTGTGGGTGGGCGTTCCTCACGGTGGGTTCCCCGTGCGTCGACCACCTCGTATGGCCGACCCCGAGAGCCGAGGACTCGACGTCCCCGACCTCGGAGGCGAGTTCGTCGACCTCTCCCTCGGTCCTGTAGATCCTGAGGCTTTCACCTCCCAGAGAGACACCTGCGGAGTCGTAGCCCCTGTACTCCAGCCTCCTGAGGCCGTCGACCAGCACCGGAAGCGCGTCGTCACCGACGTACCCTATTATCCCGCACATGCTACCCTCTCGTCACCCTGGAGCCGGACTCCACCCTGCCCTTCACCATGCAGCCCGGTTCGACGTCGACGTCCTCCCCGACCACGGCACCTGGAGAGGCGGTGACGCCGCCTCCCAACCGGCTGTAGTCGCCGACCACGCCACCGAGCCTCACGCCGCGGTGCAGCCTGTCCTCGACCACGACGTCGGCTTCACCGCCCTCGAAGGTGGAGTTCGGTCCGACGCGCCCCCCCTCTCCGACGACCGCGTCGCGGACCACTGCGCCTTCCCCGACGACGGCGTCCTTCATCACGACGCTGTTGGCGACGACCGCGCCCGCGCCGACCGAGACGTTGTCGTCGAGCGAGGAGCCCGGGAGCACCGATGCGTTGGGGGCGACGTGGACGTCGTCACCCACAGCGGTCTCCTCCGCGACGTAGGCGTCCTCCGAGCCGGTGTGCGCGCCCGCTCCGTCACCTATGACATCGGAGTTAACCTGCACGAGGTCCCAGAGGTAGCTGACGTCCGTCCAAGAGTCCGTCGACACAGCCTCGACGCCTCCCTCTTCGACGGCGGCTTCGACCGCGGAGGTCAGATCTCGCTCGCCACCCCCACGGGATACGTTCCGCAGGAGGTCGAAGACCCCCGGCTGGAACCTGTAGACGCCGGCGTTCACCAGGCTGGAGTCGGCGTCGTGTGGTTTCTCCTGTATAGAGACGACTTCGCCGTCGCGTGTCTCGACGACTCCGTAGTCGCTGGGTCTGTCGGACGACGCGACGGCCATCACCGTTCCACCGGTGGCTCCGTCAGCCATCCTCCCGACGAGGTCGGAGAAGACTATCGAGTCTCCGTTGAGCACGAGGAAGCTCTCGTCTCCGACGACGCCCTCGGCCTGCAGCAGGGCGTGTCCGGTGCCCAGCTGCTTCTCCTGCACGACGTACTCCACCTCGACGTCCCAGTCGTCGCCGTCGCCGAAGTAGCTCTGAATCCTCTCGCGTTTGTATCCGACGACGAAGATCAGGTTCGACACTCCGGCGGACGAACACGCTTCGACCACGTACTCGAGCAGAGGCCTGTTGACGACCGGGACCATGGGCTTCGGCCTCGTCCGCGTCAACGGATCCAGCCTCCGCCCTCGTCCCGCGGCCAGAACCACGGCTGTATCTACCATACGGGGTGCACGTACCGGGGTTCCATAACCTCTTCCCCACGTAGCGAGGTGTGCAGCAGGTTCCTTGGCTGTCGACGCGTCGCCGGGTCAGTCCAGGTGGACGTCGGCGAACACCGATTCGTTCGGTGCCGTCCGCGCGCCGGCGTCGAGCTTCACGCCGGCGTCGAGGCTGGTGTCGATTCCGGTCTTCGCGCCGTCGCCGAAGACCGCGCCGAACTTCCGTCTGCCGGTGTCGACCGTCCTGCCCTTCACGGTGGACTCCACCTCCTCATCGTCGTGACGGAGGTTCGCGACGTCGGTTCCGGCGCCGAGGTTGACGTCCTCTCCGACTACGGAGTCTCCGACGTAGCTCAGGTGGGAGACCCGGGCGTCGTCCATCAACACCGAGGCCTTGACCTCGCAGACGTGTCCGACCTTCGCTCCCTCGCCGACCGTGGTGGGGCCGCGGACGTAGGCGTTCGGCCCGACGACGGCGTCGCTCCTGACTAACGCGGGACCTTCGACGACGCTTCCGGTACGGACCGTCGCGCCCTCCTCGACGACGACCTCGCCCTCCAGCGACGCACCGTCCTCGACCTCGCCGTCGACACGTCCTTCGAGCTTGTCGAGCAGCATCTCCTGCGCCTCCAGAAGGTCCCAGGGGTATCCGACGTCCATCCACTCGCCCTCGTAGTCGACTGCACGCGGCTTCAGCTCCGTCAACGCGTCAGTTATCTCTATCTCCCCCCGTTCGCTCCGCTCCAGCGAGTCGACGACCTCGAAGACCTCGCGCTTGAACGCGTAGACTCCCGCGTTCACGCGGTCGCTTGCGGGGTCGTCGGGTTTCTCCACGATGCGCTGGACGTAGCCGTCCTCGACCTCGACGACCCCGTACTGGCTCGGCTCCCCGACGCGGCGGACGGCGACGGCGTTCCCGTCAACGTCGGCGACAGCTCCGATGGACGCCGACGACACCATGACGTCTCCGTTGACGACGACGAACCGGCCGCCGACCTTGTCGTAGGCCTGCGCGACGGCGTCGCCGGTACCCTTCTGCTCGTCCTGACCGACGTACTCGACCTCCCTCCCGCGGTAGCTGTCGCCGACGAGGTCGTGTATCATACCCGCCCTGTATCCGACGACGAGGACGAAGCCGTCGACGTGCGGGCGGCAGGCGTCCAGCACGCGTTCGAGAACCGTCTTGCCCGCGACGGGGAGCAGGGGCTTCGGCCGCGTCTCTGTAAGCGGCCACATCCGTGTGCCCTTCCCCGCAGCGAGGACTACAGCTTTCATACCACCTCCGTTGACGCCAGGGTTACATCTTTCTTCCGCAGTAGAAACGACTGCTCAGCTAAACACCGGCACTCGGGGCGTTTCCACCGTTCCGATAGTTTCTTTTAATCCCGCGACGAAGCCACGACCACGGGTTCGTGGTCTAGCTGGTTATGACACCTCCTTGACATGGAGGAGGCCGCCAGTTCGAATCTGGCCGAACCCATCCACTTTTTACTCCCTCGGGTTCGCCTTCGGCTCACCTCTCGGTCGTAAAAACTTGGGGAAAAACTACCTCGGACCTCGCTTCGCTCGTTCCGAGTACAGCACAGCGGACAGCGTAGCGAGCTGATGAGAAGCAATCCTTCAGTAGTTCGCAACCGGACGAACCCGCTTCGACTGAAAAACATTTGCTAGATGGAGCTCAGGCTTTCCGCTTCGTCGCCCAGTCGCTGCCTTCGCTGAACCCGGTGTCGGGGTGGCTGAACGCGCTGGACACGACTATCAGCGACGCCAGCACCATGAGCGCGAGTCCGGCGTCGAGGTGCTGCGGGATGGCCTCGACGGAGCCGACTTCCGTGAACGTGAGGAAGACGACGCTCGACGAAGCCAGGAGCATCAGGTATCCGCCGTAGTGGTGGAGTATCGAGAGGAAGGCACCCACGAAGACCACGGCTACGAGTACGACGAAGCTGGAGCTAACCTGGACTCCGCCCCCGGATGCCGCCGCCATCACCATCTGGAGGAACGACTGGTCGAGCCCCTGGAGCTCCGCACCCACCGGTTCTCTCATGTAGGGGACTGCGAGAGACAGTATCGCGACGACCACTCCGGCGAACCGGATCAGGGCGGGTGTGTCCCTGTCGTTCTTCACCGTCGTCGTTGGGTCGTCGTCGAAGACCTTCTTCACCCTCAGCACTATACCGGAGGTCACAAGCAGGAACCCGACGGCGAAGCTTACCACTCCCATCGTCCCCTGACCGACGTCCCCCATCCCCCATGCCATGGTTACCAGGCCGATCACGACGAGGAAGTAAGCGGACTTCATCGTTTCAGGATAATTTTCGAAGGTTTATAAGGCTTCGTACGCAGTGAGGTGGATTGTTTCGACATCTGACGACGAAATGCGGGTTCTTTCAACAGTCGTAGACGCCCGACCAGTTGGTCTCCTTCGTCCAGGTACCGGGATTCGAGGTCTTTAACCGCGGTCGGGTGTAGATATCGGCTGCGCGCGTCGGCGCAGCCTCCGGCACTCCGCTCATCAGAAACCTTAACACGTCGTTCGAGGCTACCTAATGCAAATGGCAGGCGACGACCTCCAGCTGTACCTCGAGGACACGATGTCCGGCGAGAAGGAAGCCTTCGAACCTCTCTCTCAGCCCGTGCTTCTGTATGTCTGCGGATTGACCGTGAGCGACGACCCTCATCTGGGACACGCCCGAACCTGGATCTCGTTCGACGTCCTCCACCGGTACCTCGAACACCTCGGTCACGAGGTACGACACGTCGAAAACGTCACCGACGTCGACGACAAGATTATCGTGAAGTCGGCGGAGGAAGGATGTTCGCCGCAGGATGTCGCGGAGCGGTACGCCTCACAAGTGTTCGAGGACATGCGTGACCTCAACCTCCGGCGGGTCGACGTACGTCCCCACGTCACCGAACACGTCGACGACATCGTCGACATCGTCGAACGCCTCGTCGAACGCGGCTACGCCTACGAGACCGAGGACGGCGTCTACTTCGACGTCGGGGAGTTCGAGGGCTACGGCGAGCTATCGGCCCAGCGGCTCGACGAGCTGGAGAGCCAGGGCGAGGACTCCGAGGCGAAGCGTGACCCCGCGGACTTCGCGCTGTGGAAGCCGGCGAAGGAGGGTGAACCCAGCTGGTCGAGCCCCTGGGGCGACGGCCGACCGGGCTGGCACGTCGAGTGCAGCGCGATGAGCACCCAGCACCTCGGCGACACCATCGACGTCCACGGCGGAGGCCGCGACCTGGTGTTCCCCCACCACGAGAACGAGATAGCGCAGACGGAGGCAGCGACAGGCGAGGAGTTCGCACGCTACTGGCTGCACGTCGGCCCCCTACGGGTCGAGGGCGACAAGATGTCGACCTCTCTCGACAACTTCTGGACCGTGCACGATGCCCTCGACGAGTACACCGCGAACGAGATACGGGCGTTCCTGATATCCACCCAGTACCGCAAACCCCAGAGCTTCACCGAGGACAGCCTCGAGGAGGGCGCGAAACGGTGGCGTCGCCTCCGGGAAGCCGTCGACGTCTGCCGGAGGAAGATGGACTCCCACGGCGCCCGAGCGAAGCACGTGGACGAAGGTCTCCGCGAAGCCGCCGAAGACGCGAGACAGGGGTTCGAGGAGGCGATGTGCGACGACCTCAACACTCCGGAGGCGCTGGCGGCGCTCTACGGCTTAGTCGACGAGGACCACGAGCACGCCGACGCTGACGTCTACGACTACGAGGGGCTGTTCCGTGCCTGGAGGACGTTCCACGAGCTCGGGGGAGACGTCTTCGGCTTCGAGTTCGAGGACGACTCCGGTGACGTCGTGGAAGGCGTAGTGGAGTCGGTTCTCGACGTCAGGGAGCTGATGCGGGAGGAGGGAGAGTACGGGGTAGCCGACGAACTGCGGGACGCGCTCGAAGCCGCCGGCGTCGAGGTGCGGGACACCGACGAGGGACCGACGTTCAGGATTGAGTGACCGAACGGGTCAGATTTCTTCGGCGGGTTCCTGTGTCTGCCGCGCGAGGTCGACGAAGTTCTCGAAGATATCGAGACCGTGTTCGGTCTGCGACACCTCGGGGTGGAACTGGACGCCGTAGATAGGTCGGTCGCGGTGTCGCATCGCCTCGATCTCGCACACGTCGCTGCGGGCGGTTCTGACGAAGCCGTCCGGCATCTTGACGACCTCGTCGGCGTGCGACGCCCACGCGCTGAAGGACTCCGGCACGTCTTCGAACAGCCCGCCGGCCTCCGTGATCTCTACCTCGACGTCGGCGTAGCCGCCGTGGTCTCCGGGTTCGACATCGCCCCCCATCTGTCGCGCGATTATCTGGTGGCCGAGGCAGATGCCGAGTATCGGTAAGCCGCTGTCGAGGTACTCCGGCGTGTGTCCGACGTCCTCGATGGAGGGGCCGCCGCTGAGCACCAGCGCGTCCGCGCGCTCCACGACCTCCGCCGGGTCTGCGTCGTTCTCCACTATCTCGTGGTCGACGCCGACGTCCCGAAGCGCGCGTCCTTCGAGATGGGTGAACTGGCCTCCGTTGTCGACGATGACGACCTTCATCGGTTGGTCCGTGTTAGGGTTCGTCCCGTCAAAAGCACGTGGGTTCTACGCGACCTTTCAGACGTTCGCTTATCTCTACGCCGCGTCGTCGACGACCTTGCCGCCCTCTGTCTTGTCCCCGCTCTTCCCCATGTTGTACTCCATCTTCTCCTCGAACTCTTGCCGCAGGTCGATGCCGAGCACACGAGCGAGCCCGAACGACACGATGACGAGGTCCGCGAGCTCCTCCCCCACGAGCTCGTCCTTGTCCTCGTTGACGGCGTCCGCGAGTTCGCCGAGCTCCTCCGTCAGCATCGACACCCACAGCAGCTGGTCCTCCTTCGTGCCCTCGTGGTCGATGCCCGCCGTCTCGTGGAACTCCTCCGTCAGCTCCTGGTATCTGTCCATGGAGGAGGTCAATCCGCGGACGACAAGTAAGTTCCCGTTGGACGTGGCGTTCCGGGGGCGCACCAGCAGCCTCGGACCGTTCCATCGTTCATTCGACGCCGACGAACCGGAAGGCGGCGACGGTGGCTTCGAACAGTATTATCATCGTGAACGCCACCATGAACCCTGCGACTCCGGTGGGGTCGAGGGTGCCGGTGAACAGCGCCGCCACCGTGATACAGCCACCCCAGACGTAGATTCTGTACCGTTCGAACCATCTTCGGGACGCCACCTCCATCTTCACGGCGAACGTCATCAGAAGCGGCACCTGGAAGACGATGCCGAACGCCAGTGACACCATCACTATGAGGTTGAAGGTCTCGACGAGGCCGAGCCCCTGGACGGCGACGTCCTCGCTGTAGAAGATGAAGTACCGGTAGAGCAGCGGGAGGGCGAAGAAGAACGAGAACGCGAGCCCCAGCGTCATGAGCACGACGGCGGCGGGGACGACGGCGAGGAAGTACCTCTGCTCGTTGGGGTACAGCCCGGGCTTCATGAACTCGAACGTCTCGTAGACGAGGATGGGTATCGCGAACGCGAGCCCTATCATCGCGCTGAGCCTCAGTCGCGTCAGTATCTCGGCGAACGGCTGGTAGACACGGGGTGGCTCGGTGAAGAACTGGTACCAGATGATGTCGAGCAGGCGGTCGCTGACGAGGAACGCGGCGACCATGACGACGGTGGTGGCGACGATGACGACGATGAGCCGCTTCGCCAGCTCCTCGATGTGGGCGGTGAGCGGCATCTCCTCGTCGGTCTCCAGCGACATCTACCGTTGATGGGCGGCACCAGGGGTTATTTCTTGTCCTTGACCCCATGCACGGAGCCCTCCATCGACAGCTGGAAGGTAACGTCGTCGGCGCCGTCGGTCGGAAAGCTTGATACGCGGTCCGCGACTAACTCCGGCGATGAGCGACTCGACCGCGGAGAACCTATATGGCAGCGGTCTCGTGGTGCTCGAGGCTGCCCGCCAGCAGATGGCTCGCGTTCTCGTCGCGTTCCTGCTGGGGCTCGCCGGCACCATAATCTTCCTCCGGAGCTACGGATTCCAGGCGATAGAGGACGCCACACTCAGCAGGGCGACCGAGATGGGGTACGAGGTCGAGCCCGCGTTCATAAACCCGTTCGAGGTGGTGCTCCTGCAGGCGAAGATAGGGCTGGTCGTCGGGGTGGTGTTCGCGCTGCCCATAGCTCTCTACGCGGCCAGAGAGCCTCTGAAGCGTCGCGGGGTGTGGCCGGACCCGCGGTGGACGCGGTCGAAGACCGCCGTCGGCCTCGCAGTCGCCGCGGTCGCGCTGTTCGTCCTCGGCGTCGCCTACAGCTACTACGTCATGGTGCCGTACATCATGCAGTTCGTCGTCGGCATCGCCGTCGCCGCGGACGTCACGCCTTTCTTCCGGATTTCGAGCTTCGTCGGCTTCGTCCTCGTCTACAGCCTCCTCTTCGGTCTGATGGCGCAGTTCCCGCTCGTGATGGCGTTCACGGTGAAGAGCGGCATGGTGAGCTACAGGTTCTACCGGACGAGGTGGAGGCACTTCGTCGTAGGGGGCGCCGTCCTCAGCGCGCTGGTGACTTCGCCGGACCCCTTCACCCAGCTCGTGGTGCTGGGGCCGTTCGTCGGCATCTACTTCCTCGGGCTCGGCGTCGTGAAGATCCTCGCGGGGAGCGAGATAGAGGCTCAGGAGCGCCTTCGCCGAGAGATATCGGAGGGGGAGCGCGCTCGCGACAACTCGCCGCGTACCGTCGGCGACCGATCTGTGCCATCCGGAGATGCGTCGGAGCTGTCGATGCCGGAGACGTCGTCCGCCGCCGAAGACGACGTCTCCACCGCGGGTGTCTCCGGCGACCCGCGAGACCAGCTAATCGACCAGGGCTTGCTCGACACCGTCGGCAGCGTAGTCGAGACCGTCCAGAGCCACTCGAAGAAGCTCGGACTGCTGTTCCTCGTGGTGTCGTCGGTGGTGTTCTACTGGCTGATAGTCGACGGCGTCGCCCTTATCGCGAACCAGACGCTCGCACACATGGACGCACAGCTCTCGGACGAAGTGGAGATGGTGCAGCTCGAGATATTCGAGTTCGTCTTTCTCGTCGTCAAGTACAGCGTAATCGCCGGCGTACTCGCGGTGGTCCCGTTCGCGCTGTACCTCAGCCGCGACGCACTCGTCCAGGACGGCGTTGTATCCGGCGAAGGCAGCCGCTGGTACTACGCGTCCCGCGTCGCCGTCGTCGTCGCGCTCTTCCTGCTTGGAGCGGGGTACGCGTACTTCGGCATGATACCCGTCCTGATCAGCGTGCTGACGGCCTCCATCGTCGACGGCGAGATGATAGCGTCGTACACCATCGGCGACTTCATCGACTTCGTCGTCCTGATAACCGTCCTCATCGGGTTCGCGGCGCAGCTCCCCGCGGTGATGTACATGCTCGTCAACGGCAGGATAGCCAGGTACGAGACCCTGAAGCAGAAGTGGAGGCACTACACCCTCGGCGTGTTCGCGTTCGGCGCACTCGTAACCAGCCCCGACCCCTTCACCATGGTCG
Source organism: uncultured Halobacteriales archaeon (assembly GCA_964642065.1). Classification (GTDB taxonomy): domain Archaea; phylum Halobacteriota; class Halobacteria; order Halobacteriales; family Halorutilaceae; genus JAQZDA01. The sequence goes on along the minus strand of CAZXNG010000009.1, from coordinate 4,638 downwards.
TCGTCGCCGTCCCGCTGTCGGGGTTCTACCTAGTCAGCCTCGGAGTGGTGAGGGTGCTCTGCCGCGGCACCATCCGCGACATCCGGAGGGAACGCGAGATGCTGGGTCTGGACGACTGAGAACCCAGGTTGCTGACCGAGGGGGGGGGGGGGCGTGGTCTGGAGCCGACGGTCCTAACGGTTATGTCTCTTCTGTCTATTGATAGAGTATGGTCGAACACGTGCTCGTGCCGGTCGACGCCTCGGATAAGTCGGACGCTGCATTCGACTGGGTGCTCGACGAGTTCGAAGACCTCAAGGTCACCGTGTTGCACGCCGTGCATCCGAGGGATACGAGCCACGAGGAGGGCGACATAGTGGACAGGAAGAAGGTGCTGATGGGGGAGGTAGGGGAGGTGCTCGACAGGTACGTCTCCGACCGCGAGGACGTCGAAGTCGACCGGAAGATGTCGGTGAATCGCAAGGAATCCAGAGGCATAGTGGTTGCCGTCGACGAACTCGGCTGCGACCTCGTCGCACTCGGTAGTCACGGCCGCGACGGCGTGTCCCGCGTACTGCTGGGAAGCGTCGCCGAGAACGTGGTACGTCGGTCTCCGGCGCCGGTGCTCGTCGTCCGCTGACTCCCGCCTAGGCTACCTCGTCGGCTAGATACGTGTCGCCAGCGACTCCGCCGCGCCGCGCGCGCGTTCGAACACTCCTTCTCCTATCCAGACGGCGTCCGCCTTCACGTCTCGCCACAGTGCTCCCCGGACGCTCTTGCCGGGCTCGACGCCGAGGAACTCCGCGACGCCCTCCCAGGTTCTGTCGTTGTAGAACATCGTGACGTGTCCGGTCAACAGGTCCTCACGTCTCAGCGAGAGCTTCCACAGGGGTTCGTCGTCGGATGGTTCGGTTCCGGTCTCGTCGAGGCTTCTGGGTTCTTCACCGTTCAGGAGGTCGTGGCTTATCTCCTTCAGGCTCCTTCCGACCTGTATGTTCCTGTCCCCCTCGTTCAGCTCCGGCAGCCTCGCGTTCCTTTTCGGGGATATCAGGGGGTCGTTGAGGGTGTAGACGGCGGCGTAGTCGACCTCCTCCGACAGCCCGTCGCGGTTCAGGGTCTCGAGGAACTGGCTGCCGGGCGACAGGTCGCGCGCGCCCTGCGAACCCAGTACGGGAATCGCGAGAGGCATGGCTACTCGAGTGCCCAGGTGTGGCGAACCGAAGGTTATCAACCGGTCGACCTGCTCCTCGTAGCCGAGCTTCTCGACGAAGTACCGCGCCACCATGCCACCCATCGAGTGGCCGACTACGACTATCTCGGCGCCCTCGTACTCCTCCTCGAGCTCGTCGTACATCTCCTCGACCTTCACCTCCACGAGCTCCGCGTACTTCCGCGGTGAGTCGATGGTGCGTGCGAGTCCGTCGAAGTTTATCTCGATGATGTCGTAGCCCCACTCGTCGAACTTCTCGCGCACCGGCCGCCACCACGGCGTGAAGTAGTCGTCGGCGAAGCCGTGGGCGATGAAAGCCACCTTGGTAGCCATCTAACCATTTTACGCGGACTGTGAATTAAAGTCTTCCTCAGTAGCCCGATGGTACGCCGTCAGATTCAACCCGCCAGCCACCGTCCAAGGTGTATGAAGGTCGAAGAGCTACGAGACTACGGCCTCGACGAACTCCATCGACTGTACGACGAGAGCGCCCAGGAGGTCCCTGACGCCGACGACCTCGAGGGAGACCTGAGGGGCGCGGTGCTAGCCGGCAGAGGGATTGCCCGGACGTCGCTCTGGCGTACCGCCGCGAGGTACGCGCCATGGGAGGGTCTCGAGGTCGGCGGGCGCGGCGGGTCGAACGTCCTCGGCTACGGGCCGGTGACGTTCCAGAGGTACGAGTTCGAGAGCTACGTCGAACGCGGGAAGGAGGGCGGTGCCCTCGTGTTCGACTACGACGTACCAGAGAACCCTTTCGCGCTCCGTAGGATAGAGGAACACGTCCGAAGAATAGACGACAACCTCTACCTGGTGAAGGTGTCCGCGAACCTCGCGGGGAGGAAGCTCTTCCTTCACTACTACGCAGTCGAGCCCCGTGAGGTCGAGATAGAGGTTCGGTGACGGTCCTGCGTAGACCTCTCCTCAGGACAGCTGCTCGCCGACCTTCTCGTCCGCGAGCTCTAGGAAGTCGTCGACGCGGTCCTCGGGTATCTGCGCGCCCGCGGCTATGTCGTGGCCGCCGCCTTCGCCGCCGACGGCGGCGGAGCACTCGTTCATGACCTCCGACAGGTCGAGCCCACCGCCGACGAGCCTGCCGGTGGCGCGCGACGACACCTTCTTCTCGTCGGGTTCGTCGTTCTCCGCGAACGCGAGGATGGGCTTGCTCCTCGACACCGCCGACCGGTTGTAGCTCATGCCTGCGATGATGCCGACGATGGTGTCCCGTATCTCGTCGCCGGCGTCGAAGTACTGGAGGTTGTCGAGCTCGGTGACGCCCTCGTCCGCCACCCACTGCACGCCCTCTCTGAGGTTCCGGCGGTGCGTGCGCAGAAGCTCCCTCGCTTCGTCGAGCACCTCGCCGCGTTCGCCCTTGCATACCCTGAAGCCGACGTCCGCGCGGTCGTAGCGCGCCGTCGCGTTCAACAGCGTAGAGAACTCGCTGGCGTCCCGCAGCAGCGTGCCCGGCTCCTCCTCCAGCAGGGTGTAGGTCTCCCCCACCAATCGGTCTATCTTGTCCGCCGGCACGCCGTTCTGCATGCAGCGTTCGAACGCCGCGTTGATGACCGTCTGCTTCTCCCCGTCGGTGAGGTCGCTCCACCGGCGCCAGTCGCCGTTCTCCGCCGCCTTCAGCTCGACTCCGGCGTCCTCCAGCATCTGGGCGGCGCCACCCTGGCTGTTGGAGACTCCTGGGATGCGGACGTCCGTGCTGTACTGGAAGAGCTTCGGTAAGGGACGCGTCTGCCTTCCGAAGAGCTGGAGATCCTGCTTCGCCTCCAGCACTCCGGCTTCGACGCCGTTCTCGACCACCGCGCGGTTGACGCCGGACAGTCCGCCGTCGCCATCCTGCATGTCGCCGACCGCGCCGACGACCGCGAGCGCGGAGAGGTCGCGGTTATCGTCGCCGGAGAGCTTGCTCAGCGCCTTCGCGAGGAAGTACGCGGTGCCGGCGCCCGACAGCTCGCTGGAGCCGTCGATATCGAACAGCAGGGGGTTGAGGTGGAGGTCGCAGTCTCCTCCCGGCTGGTGGTGGTCTGCGACGACGGGTGTGAAGTCGCGGTCTACGACGTTGTCGAGGAGGCCGCTGCCGAAGTCCGTGAACAGCACGGTGTCGAACCCCTCGTCTTCGATGCGGTCGAGGTCGTCCTCGTCCAGCTGCTTGGAGAACCAGGTCTCGTGCTCGACACCCGCGCGGTCGAGCGCCTGCGACGCGACACCCGCAGCGGTGAGTCCGTCTGCGTCGATGTGAGATATCAGCAGCAGGCGTTCGGCGTCGTAGACGAACCCCGCGCATTCGCGGGCTCTCTCCAGGAAAGCGGCGTCGACTTCCATCTACCTCCACATTCTACTACCCAGGACAAAAAGGTTCAGTAAACGACGCCGACAGCCACCGACCGTCGTCGTAACTGGGAAGGACATAAGCCACCCAGTCTCGAACGCATCAGTGATGGAACACGATGTCGCGGTCGTCGGCGGAGGCGCGGTCGGCTCTAGCGTAGCCCGCAGGCTCGCCGAGGACGTTGACGTCGCCGTGTTGGAGAAGGAGCTACATCTCGCTCAGCACCAGTCTGGCAGGAACAGCGGCGTCCTCCACCCGGGCTTCAACTACGAACCCGGGTCGACGAAGGCGGAGTTTGCCGTCGAGGGGACGCGGCGTGCGAAGGAGTTCTGCTGCGACAACGGGGTGCCCTTCGACGAGTGCGGGGTCTACGTCGCGGCACAGGACGACGAGGAACGCGCGCGGCTCGAACGTCTGAAGCAGCAGGCGGACGACAACGGTGTCGAAGCCCGCCTGGTCGACGGCGAAGAGATACGGGAGCACGAGCCCCACGCCTCCGGAGTCGCCGCGTTGCACGCGCCGGAAGCGGCGTCGATAGACAGCTCGAAGTACGTGCACGCCCTCGCCGCAGACGCCGAGAGCCGCGGCGCCAGGTACTACCGCGGCTACCGCGTTCGAGACGTCGAAGACGGCGTCGAACGACTGTACCGACTCGACACCCCGAAGGGAGCGGTGGAGGCGGACTACGTCGTCAACTGCGCCGGCCTCCAGGCCGACCGCGTCGCGTCGGAGTTCGACGTCGGAGCCGGATACCGCGTCGTGCCGTTCCGAGGAGAGTACTACGAGCTGATTCCCGGGGCTCGGGACCTCTGCCGGAGCATGATCTATCCGACGCCGGACCCCGAGCTCCCGTTCCTCGGCGTCCACTACACACGCAGAACCGGCGGCCGCGTGATAGTCGGACCGAACGCGGTGCTGGCGTTCGGACGTGAAGCATACCGGAACACCGACTTCAGCCTCCGCGACCTCGCCTCTACGTTCGGTTACCCGGGGTTCTGGCGCCTCATGTCCTCGCGGAAGATGCTCGCCGTCGCGTGGAGCGAGCTCAACAAGAGTTATCGGAAGAACAGTTTCGTAGCCGCCGCACAGCGTCTCGTGCCCGACGCCGAACCGG